>NZ_LGCW01000023.1:0-28970 GCF_001279365.1 Streptomyces sp. NRRL F-5755
CCCCACCCCCCCATCTCCTCCGGCTCCGCCCGCCACGCCGCCCGCACCCCGGCGGACACGCCCGTGTCCCCGCCGCTGAACAGCACACCCAGCTCGTCCATCCGGGCCGCCAGCCGCCGCACCCGCCGGTCCGTGGGCGGGACTCCCGCCTCGCGCAGCCGGGCCGCCCGGCGGTACAGCTCCGGCCACTCCACCTCCAGCAGGTAGTGCGCCGCCGGGCCCAGCGCCGCGCCGCGTGCGGCCAGGACCTGGAGCTGGTCCGCGTCCAGGTGGCGGCGCAGGGCCCGGTCCGCCGTCGGGCCGGTGCGGCCGAGCGCCTTCAGCGCCGCCAGCAGGTCGCGCGTCTCCGGTGCCGTACCCGCCGACAGCGACTCCTCCAGCCGCCGCAGCCGTCCGCGCAGCGCTTCCAGGGCGGACAGGGACTCCTCGACGCCCGCCAGGTGGTCCCGCACCAGCCGCAGCGGATCGATCCCCGAGTCCAGGCAGGTCGCGATGGTCTCCAGCCCCAGACCGAGACCGCGCAGAGCGAGCACCTGATAGAGGCGGGCCGCGTCGTCCTCGGTGTACTCGCGGTGGCCGCCGGGGGTGCGGCGGGACGGGCTGAGCAGCCCGATGGTGTCCCAGTGGTGCAGGGTCCGGACGGTCAGCCCGCTCGCCTCGGCGAGCTGACCGACCTTCCAGGTGGTGGCAGTGGTCATGCCTTTTACTGTGCAACCTCACGTCGCGTCGGGTTCAAGTCCGCCGTCCTGCAAGGCGCGGCAGGGCGCTTGACCTTGCCCTTGGGGGAAGGCCCAGGCTCGGGGCAGCGGGGGGCTTCCCCGTACGAGGAGGGTGGACGGTGGATCGGGAACCGGGTGGGGAACTGCTGGGCATCGGGGCGTTCGCCAGGGCCTCGGGGCTCTCGCCGAAGGCGTTGCGGCTGTACGACGAGCTGGGGCTGCTGCCGCCCGCGCAGGTCGATCCCGTCAACGGGTACCGGCGTTACCGCGTCGCCCAGTTGGAGCGGGCCCGGCTGGTCGCCTGGCTGCGGCAGCTCGGTATGCCGCTGGCCCGTATCCGGGACGTGTGCGGGCTGCCGCCGGGGCCGGCCGCCGACGCGGTGGCGGCGTACTGGGCGCGGACCGAGGCCGACACCGCCGCCCGCCGCGAGCTGGCCGCCTTCCTCGTCAGCCAGCTGAGCGGGAAGGACACGGCCATGGAGACGGACATGGGACGGACACCGGCAGGGGAGCCGCGGGCGCGGCGCCGGCTGGAGATCCGTTACGCGGCGCTGTCGGACACCGGGCTGGTACGGGAGAGCAACCAGGACACGGCGTACGCGGGGGAGCGGCTGCTCGCCGTGGCCGACGGGTTCGGCGGGGCCGGGGCCTCCGCCGGGGCCGCGGCCGTCGAGGCCCTGCGCGGCCTGGAGAACTTCGACGGCGGGGCGCTGCGGCCCGGCGACCTCCTCAACACGCTGGCGGACGCGGCTCGGGAGGCGAACCGGTCGGTGGGGGAGGCGGTGGCGGCCGAGGGGGAGACGGGGGCCTGTCCCGCCGGCACGACGCTGACCGCCCTGCTCTGGACCGGCTCCCACCTGGCCCTCGTCCACGTGGGCGACTCGCGTGCGTACCTGCTGCGCGACGGCGGGCTGTTCCAGATCACGCACGACCACACCCACGTACGGTCGCTTGTCGAGGAGGGGCGGCTGACTCCTGAGGAGGCCGAGTCGCACCCGCAACGGGCGCTCCTTGCACGGGCCCTGGGCAGCGGTGCCGACTGGGAGCCGGAGGTGGGGCTGCGCGAAGCGCGCCCCGGCGACCGCTATCTGCTGTGCTCCGACGGCCTGTCCGCGGTGGTGCCCTCCGACGCCGTACAGGACGCCCTGGCCGGGGCACCGGACCCCGGCCAGGCCGTACGGGACCTGGTGGCGCTGGCCCATCAGGCCGGTGCGCCGGACAACGTGAGCTGTGTGGTGGCGGACGTGTCGCTCAGGCCAGGCCCTTGAGCATCCCCTTGAAGTACAGCTGCGGCAGCCCGTACCGCTTCAGGAACCACATGTCCGTCCGCTCCTTCGTCGTGTCGATGAAGGGGATGGACGGCGCAGGCTCCAGGTCGTAGTCGAACTCGGCCAGCAGCATCTTGTGGCGGGCGGTGACCAGCGGGCAGGAGGTGTAGCCGTCGTAGCGGGCGGTGGCGGGCCGCCCGCGCAGCCCGGCACGCAGATTGGCGGCGACGACCGGGGCCTGCTTGCGGATCGCGGCGCCCGTCTTGGACGTCGGCAGGTTGGCCACGTCGCCGATCGCGTACACCTCGGGGAAGTCCGGGTTCTGGAGCGTCGCCCGGTCCGCCTTGGCGTAACCGAAGGGCGAGGCCGGGTCGGCGAGCGGGCTGTCCGCCACCCACTGCGGCGCGCGCTGCGGCGGTACGGCGTGCAGCAGGTCGTAGTGGATCGTCTCCTTCTCGCCGGTCGCGTTGTCGACGATCTCCGCCTCCCGCGCGGCGCCGTCCACCTGCGTCAGCTCCGACTGGAGGCGCACCTCGATGCCGTAGCGCCGTGCCGTCTCCTCCAGCGCCCGGTTGAAGACCGGCACCTTGAACATGGCGGGCTCGGGCAGCACCAGGATCGTACGGATACGGCCCAGCACCCCGCGCTTGCGCCAGTAATCGGCGGCGAGATACGCGATCTTCTGCGGCGCGCCGCCGCACTTCACCGGCCCGGACGGCATCGTGAACAACGCCGTACCGCGCTTGGTCCGCCGGATGAAGTCCCAGGTCAGCGGCGCCAGATCGGGCCGGTAATTGCTGGAGACACCGCCGTGGCCGAGGGCCTGCGCCAGGCCCGGTATGCCGTCCCAGTCCAGGCTGAGCCCGGGGGCGAGCACCAGCCGGTCGTACGAGACCGTCCGCCCCGACGCGGTGCCGACCGTCCGCGCGGCCGGGTCGACCGAGGCGGCGGACTCGCGCAGCCAGCGCACCCCGGGCGGCATGACCTCCGCCTCCGTGCGCAGCGCGGCCCGCAGCGGCGCCTGGCCGCCGCCGACCAGCGTCCACAGCGGCTGGTACCAGTGCGTCTCGGAGGGCTCCAGCACCGCGATGTCGCGCAGTCCGGCGCGGCGCAGGCGGGCGGCGACGGTGATGCCCGCGGTACCGCCGCCGATGATGACGACCTGGTGGTGCGACGAGGCGGGGGTCATGGGGTGATTCCTCCTGGGGTCGGAGTGGGGATCGGGGTGTGTCCGGGGGCTCATAAGCGGGGGATGCTGGTGACGGCCATCGATATGGCGAGCACGGTGACCAGCGACGCGAACGCCGTGGACAGGGCCTGTGGCCGTACCCGTGCGGCCAGCCGGTTGCCCAGCCAGCTGCCGAGCGCGGCGCAGGCGGCGAAGGAGGCCAGCAGCGGCCAGTCCAGACCGCCCGCACCGGCCCGGGTGCCGAAGGCCGTCACCGAGTTGACGAGGATGACGAGGAGGGACGTACCGACGGCGACCGGCATCTCCAGGCCGAGGACGAGCGTCAGCGCCGGTACGACGACGAACCCGCCGCCGACACCGAAGAAGCCGGTCAGCAGGCCGACGGCGGTGGCGGTCGCGCCGATGCGCAGGGCCGAGGTGAGGCGGGCGGCGGGGGTCGGGGGTGCGGCCGGGGCGCGTCGGGGGGCCTGCCGCGGCGCGTCCCGTCCGGCCGGGCGCGCCTTCTCCCGCTCGCGCCAGGTCCGTACGAGCATCGCGGCCGCCACCGCGAGCATCAGCCCGGCGAACGCCGTCATCAGGACCGTCGGGGCCAGCGCCGCGCTCCAGCGCGAGCCCAGGAACGTACCGGCGGTGCCCAGCCCGCCGAAGGCCGCGCCCGCCGCCCAGCGGACCCGTCCCGCGCGGGCGTGACAGGCCAGGCCGGAGGCCGCGCCGATACCGACCACGACGAGCGCGCCCGCCGTGGCCTCGTGCGGTGACTGGTGCAGGAGGTAGACCAGCGCCGGTACGGCGAGGATCGACCCGCCGCCACCGAGCGCGCCCAGCAGCAGCCCGATGACCAGCCCGCAGGGCAGTGCCGTCACGGCTAGCAACGGCCTGGCGCCTGACGGGGCGTCGGGGAGGTCGTCCGGGGAGGCAGCGCCGGGGTGGCCGTGTGGGGCGGCAGCGACGGGACGGCCGCGCAGGGCGGCTGCGCCGGCGCCATCGGGCCCGGTGCCGGTGGTCGCGGCTCGCGCCCCGTCCTCATGACGGACACGACGCCCGGGGCGCGAGTTCGACCGCCCGGCTGTCGCTGGTCCACTCGGCGACGAAGGCGAACCGGTCGCCGCGTACGACGGTCTCGCGCCACTCCACCGGCCGCTCCCCGGACCGGCCCACCCGCTCGATCGCGAACGCGGGCTCGCGGTCGGCCAGCCCCAGCAGCCACGCCTGCCGGATGTCCGGCAGGAAGGGGTGGATGCGCTCGCGGCCGCCGGTGACCTTCACCCCGCAGCGCTGCTGCAGCTCCCCGTACAGCGAGGTGTGCCGGAAGTCGGCGTCGAGCAGCGGCTCGGCCACCTCGGCGGGCAGATACGTGGTGTCGTGGGCCAGCGGCTCGCCGTCCGCCAGCCGCAGCCGCTCCAGGACGATCAGCGGCGCGTCCGGCACGAGACCGAGCTGATCGGCGATCGGCCCGTCCGCCGTCCGCTCCAGCCGCAGCACCTCGCTGCGCTGCTCCACGCCCTGGCCCTCCAGCTCGCGGAAGAGGCTGTAGAGCGAACCGAGCGGCTGCTGTATGCGCCGGGTGTTCAGACGGCTGGCCCGCCCCCGCTCGGCGATCACCAGCCCGTCCGCGCGCAGCTTGCGCAGCGCCTCGCGGACGGTGTGCCGGCTGACCTCGTACTCCCCGGTCAGCCGGTGCTCGGCCGGGAACTCCTCGGTGAACTCGCCCGCTTCCATGCGGCGCCGCAGGTCTTCGGAGAGCTGGGCCCACAGGGGAAGCGGTGAGCGCCGGTCCAGGGGACGCGGGCCCGGGGGATGTGCGGTCATGAAGTCGCCTCCGAGCGGGTACGGGCTGTACGGGCGGGCCGTACGGACGGGCGGTACGCGGACGGGTCCCGCGTACGGAGCCCTCGTACGGTACGGGCGGGGCCGGACTGCACCGGCGCGGCGCCTCCCGGGCCTTGCGTTGTTCTTCGTGCTTCCTCGTCGTCCACTGCCGGGTCGGCTCGGATCTTCGCCCGGCTCGTGCCCGGCCGGTGCCGAACTTGTCGGCAGTGGCTTGGACTGCCTAATGTACGTACATCCGTGCATCCGCACAACAACCCCCCGCGGGGTCCGCGGTTCGGCGGGCCCGCAGGACCACGGAGGTCGACCGTGCACTTCGCGCAGTACTACCTCGACTGCCTCTCCCAGGCGTCGTACCTGATCGGCGACGAGACCACCGGACGCGCGGTCCTCGTCGACCCACGCCGCGACATCGACGACTACCTGCGCGACGCGGAAGCGGCCGGACTGCGCATCGAGCTGATCATCGAGACCCACTTCCACGCCGACTTCCTCTCCGGACACCTGGAACTGGCCCGCGCCACCGGCGCCACCATCGCCTTCGGGGAGGCCGCGGAGACGGGCTATCCGATACGGCGGCTGCGGGACGGGGAGCGGATATTCCTGGGGGTGGACGCGGCGGCCGATGGGGCTGATGGGGCTAACGGGGCTGGCGGGGTTGCTGCGGCCGGTGAGGCCGGTGCAGCCGCGCCCTCCGGCGTCACGCTCACCGTCCTGGCCACTCCCGGCCACACCCCGGAGTCCATCTGCGTCGTCGTCCACGAACAGCCGGACGCGCCCGAGCCGTACGGCGTACTGACCGGCGACACCCTCTTCGTCGGCGACGTGGGCCGCCCCGACCTGCTCGCCGCGACCGGCCTGACGCCGGAGGAGATGGCGGGACGGCTCCACCGCTCCCTGCACGACAAGCTGCTCACCCTCCCCGACGCCACCCGCGTCTTCCCGGCGCACGGCGCGGGCTCGGCCTGCGGGCGCAACCTCTCCACCGAAACCACCTCCACCATCGGCGAACAGCGCCGCTACAACTACGCGCTCCAGCCCATGCCGGAGGCCGAGTTCGTCCGCCTGGTCACCGCCGGGCAGCCCGCCACCCCCGGCTACTTCGCGCACGACGCGGCCCTCAACCGCGACGGCCACCCCCTCCTGGACACCGCGCCGCCGGCCGTCCTCACCCTCGACGCGGCGCTGGCCGCCTGCCGCGACGCGGGTGCCGTCCTCCTGGACAGCCGCCCCCTCGCCGCGTACACGGAGGCGCACTTCACCGGCTCGCTGCACACCAGCCTGGACACCCGGTTCGCCGAGTACGCGGGCAGCGTGGTGGCGCCCGGCATGCCGATCGTCCTCATCAGCGACCCGGGTACGGAGTCCGAGGCGCGCCTGCGCCTGGCCCGCATCGGGTACGACCACGTCCTCGGCCATGTCCCGGACCCGGCCGCCGAACTCGCCCGCCGCCCCGACCTGGTGACGCGTACCCACCGCCTGGCCGCCGGCGAAGCGCCGTCCGCCGACGCCCAGCTGATCGACGTCCGCAACCCGTCCGAGTACGCGGCCGGTGCCCTCCCCAACGCCGTCAACCTCCCCCTCGCCACCCTCCCCACCAGCTGCGCGACCCTGGACCCTGACCGCCCGGTCGTCCTCTACTGCCGCAGCGGCAGCCGCTCGGTCATTGCCGCGGCCCTGCTGGAGGCCCGGGGGTTCCGGGATGTACGGGACATCGTTGGGGGGTACGAGGGGGCTGTTTCGGCTTGCGGGTGAGGGGGGCTGCCCTGCGGGCGAGCAGCGCGAGGCATGCTGTCGCGCACCCGGCCGCGGCTCCGAACAGGGCGGCGCCCGGGGTGGTTCCCGCGGGGGCCAGGCCCAGCCCGGCCGTCACGGTGATCGCGCACTTGGTCAGCCCGGATGCCTCGCCGGCGCGGTCCGGGGGGACGACGGCCTGGGTGGCGGTCAGCACCAGGGCGCCCGCCACACCGAGGGCTGCGGCGGCCAGGGTGGCGACGGGGAGAAGTACGAGCGAGGGGCCGCCACCCACCGTCGGTACCGGAACCGGCGCCGTGCCGAACGGTGCCGGTCCCAGCGCCGCCAGCGCTCCCAACGCCGCGCCCGCGAGGCCGAGACAGGCGGCCATCGTCCGCTCGGCGGCGTGGAGCGGCACCCGTCCGGCGACCGGCCCGGCCGCGGCCATCGCCACCGCCGGTACGAGGAAGGCGGTCCCCGCACCCAGTACGGACATCCCCAGCGTCTCCTGAAGCATCAGCGGGACCACGAACAGCAGTACCACGGTCGCCGCGTTGGCCACGGCACCGGCCGAAGTGAGAGCTACGTACGGCCCGTTACGGAACAGCGCGAGGTCGATCAACGGCGCGCGCGAGCGGCGCTCGGTCCGTACGAACAACGCCCCGAGCACCAGTGCGCCCGCAGCCCAAGCACCGGCGTGCCACCACGTCCCCGCGCTCTCCATGGCCACCGCCATACAGGCGGGCACCCCGGTCCCCAGGACCAGCGCGCCCCAGCCCCGCCGGTCCATACCCTCCCTCCGGCCTTCCCGGGCACTCCTCCCGTCCCCAGACCTCGGCGCCCGCCGGGCGCACAGCATCGCCGCACCGCACAGCGGCACATCGACCCAGAAGACGGCCCGCCAGGACAGAGCATCGGCCAGCGCCCCGCCCACGAAGGGGCCGCAGGCCGTGGCCAGACCGGCCAGCCCCAGGGCGTACCCGGTCGCGACGCGCGCCCGCTCCGGCGGGAAGGAACGTGTCAGCAGAGCCAGCCCCACCGGCATGACCAACGCACCGCCCGCCCCCTGCACCACACGGGCCACCACCAGAAACGGCAACGACGGCGTCAGCGCGCACGCCGCCGACGCACCCCCGAAGAGCGCCAGCCCCAGTACCAGCAGCCGCCGCCTCCCGAACACATCGGCCAGCCGCCCGGCGGCGGGCATCAACGCTCCGGCCGCCAGCAGATACGCACTGATCACCCACGGGCCCGCGGCCGCCGAGGCGTGCAGGTCCCGGCGGATCACCGGCAGCGCCATGTTCAGCGCAAAGGCGTCCAGCTGCACACAGAACCCACCGATCGCCACGGCCACCACAGCCCACAACCCACGACGTCGCTCACCACGTCGCTCACCACGTCGCTCGCCACTTCGCTCGCTCATCCGGCACACCGGCCCATCTCTCGCGTACGGAAGGAGAAGGTGGGGGTGGGGATTGGGTGTGCCGGAGACGGGGCAAGGACGTACGGGGCATAGATGATCGCGAGAGTGCTCACGAGCACTCGCGAGCCATACGTCCTCGACGAGGTCTTACGGACCCGTCGCCTATGCGGTCTTACGGGCCCGTCGCCCAAGGGCACGAGAAGCGACGCCGTCCTGGGGCGCCGCGAGAGCGGTTCGCACATCGTGCGCCGCGCGAGCCGTCCGTACGGTACGGCCGGCCGATGCCGTACAGCGGACGTTCAGCGATCGTTGATCCTTGATCTTCATGCTGGTCCGCATGTTGCGCAGTGTGACCTCCGAGCATGCAGAAGCGACCCGGGTACCGCAAGAGCCCCCGGCGTCCCCGTCCCCGATAGCCCTCACCTGGCACGGCGAGCCGGGACGTCACGAGGAGCTGACCCACACCATGCTCATGGGCCAGGCCAAACGGGCCGCGGCGGCGCTGGCCCGGCTCGGGGTGCGGGCCGGCGACCCGGTGGCGGTCCACCTGCCGCTGGTACCGGAGTCCGTGATCGTCACACTCGCCTGCGGCCGCCTCGACGCCGTGCGCACGACACTGCCGGTCTACCTGACCGTGCCGGAACTCGCCGCCCGCACCCGGGAGTCCGGCGCCAAGGTGATCATCACGGCGGACGCCGCGTTCTGGGACGGGGCGGTGCGACCGGTCAAGCCCGTACTGGACCGCGCCCTGCGGCACAACTGCTCGCAGGTACGGTCCGTACTGGTCGTGAACCGCACCAGCCGCCCGGTCTCCTGGACCGCGGGCCGCGACCACTGGTGGCACGAGGCACTGGCCGGCCGCTGAGGGGGGACGGGCGTGGGGCTTTGTGGGGGCTGCGGGCTCTGTGGGATCTGCGGACTCTGTGCGAGCGGGGTCCGGCTGTTGGAGGGGTTCGGCGTTCGCCGAGCCCCGGATGTGCGCTGTGCCAGGTCCCTGCTGTCTGTGTCAGGGCCGCGCCTGCTGGCTTCGCGACGTGCCTGCCGTCCAGTTGTGTCTGCTACGCCTCCGTGCCTACTGCCCCTCCGTGCCTACGGCTCCTCCGCGGCTGCCGTCCCACCGAGCCAGCTATGAGCCAACTCTGAGCCTGCATTGCCGCGGCTGTGTGCGGCCCGCTCGCCGCATCCCGTCCCTTCAGCCCCGCCTCGCGGTCTCCGCCGGGCCCGGCGCGGCCCGGCGGAGAACGGCGCTCAGTACTTTTTCCTCCTCGGCGCCCAGCCTCTCGGCGAACGCGCGGTCCCGCAGAGCGATCACGCGCCGCGCCTCGTTCAGGAGCTGTTCGCCGGCCTCGGTCAGCTCCAGGTTCGCGCGTCGCCCCTGGCCGGAGAGGTTGCTGCGCACCGCGCCCTGCTCCTGCAGCATCAGGATGGTGGCGCGCATGCTCTGGGTCGTGATTCCGGCGCGCCGGGCCAGGTCGCTGTAGGACAGCTCGGGGTTACTGGCGATGTGGCCGAGCGCCCCCAACTGACGCAGCGACAGGCCGATAGCGGAGAGATCCGACTCCAGCTCGCGTTGCAGCTGCCGCCCGGCGGCGATCATCAACATCACTGTCGACGAGGGCATCTCGGGCGCTGTGCTCACTGCGGCTCTCCTTGACGGCGTGCGCGACGGCCGGAATCGTCCACCCAGTTTCGCAGGCGGCGGCCGTATGCGTACGGTCAGGCCGATTCGGTACGTATGCCGAGCCGCCGGGCCGCCCGCCCGGCCACCTTCCCGAAGTCGGCGCTCATGGGAGCGTTCGCGGCGAGAAGCTCGTTGGTCAGCTCGGGCCCGGCGAGTTCCGGGGTGCCCACGCCGAACAGGGGCCGCGGCGCGTACTCCATCATGAGCTCGGACCTGCGCGCGGCATCGTCGCCGAAGAACACCTGGATCAGCCGCAGCCCGACCTCGAAACTGCCGGTCGCCGGGCCGGAGGTGATCCGGTTGCGGTCCTCCACGACATTGCCGCGCTCCGGTATCGCCCCGAAGGCCGCGAGGTGCTCGTGCACCTGGAAGTTGGTCGTCGCGCGGTAGCCGCGCAGCAGCCCCGCCGCCCCCATCAGCAGCGACCCCGCGCACACGCCCGCTATCCAGCCCGCCCGGCTTCCCCGGTCGGCGAGGAAGGCGAGGACTTCCTCGTCCTCGAAGACCTCCGCCGGCACGGCTCCCGCGAACAGCACATCGAGGTCCGCGGGGCAGTCCTCGAACGTGGTCGTCGCCCGGGTGGGGAAGTGCGGCATGCCGGTGATCTCGTCGCGGTTCTTCCAGACGAGGTGCAGGTTTACGTCCGGCAGCAGGCCCATGGCCGTGTGGAAGCCGATGATGTCGACCGGCATGTAGCCGGGGCAGACGAGGATGGCGATCTCAAGCTTGCGACGCTCGGATGTCATGACAGACCCCTTCTCGACGAAACTTGCAGGCAAGCTAACAGCCTGGCTGTAAGTTCCTCGTGAGGGCAGGCGGGATCCGGCCGATGCGGCCCAGCACCTGGCCGACCGGCTCGGCGAGCCGGTCGGGCCGGTCGGGCGGCCGTACCCTGGAGGGGTGAGTACCACCCCTGAATCCCAGCCCGAGGCCGATGCGGAGCAGGCCGCGCAGTCCGCGCGCCCGGCGCGGGCCGAGGCCCTGGCGGCGTTGATCTTTGATGATCCGCTGAGCCGGCCGTCGTCGGACGACACCGACCGTGGCTGGGGCGAGCGTCCTGGCGGCAACGACAGCGCTGCCGACCTGGCGCGCTTTCTCGACGAAAAGCCGCCCCACCACCTCTGACCGAGGCGCCGGGGCGGCTTCGCCGTGCTGGGCGCGGAGCCCCTTACTGCTGCGTCTTCTGTGTGACCACCGAGCCCGCGCCGGCATTGGGCGACCCGTTCGCCGAGCCGTTGCGCTGGGCGATGAGCGCGTCGCGGATCTCCGTCAGCAGCTCGACCTCGGTCGGGGCGGGCGGGGTGTTGTCCGCCGGCTTCTTGGCGTCCTGGCGTGCCTTCCACTTGTTCATCGGCAGGATCATGAGGAAGTACACGACCGCGGCGGTGATCAGGAAGGTCAGGACGGCGCTGAGGACCGAACCCCACAGGATGTAGATGCCGTCGGTGTAGTCGCCCGTCTTGGCGTCCGTGTGGCAGGTGGTCAGGCACGCCTTGTAGTGGTCCAGGTTCTGCGAGCCCAGGGCGCCGACGATCGGGTTGATGACGCCCTTGACCACGGTGTTCACGATGTTCGTGAATGCGGCTCCGACGACGACCGCCACAGCGAGCTCGATCACGTTGCCGCGCATCAGGAATTCCTTGAATCCCGCGAACACGCCCGTCTTCTGGCTCACCTGAAAGCCTCTTTCCACACTCACTACGACCTGTGCAACGAACAGCACCGCAACCTACGGCAGGGCAGGGCGCGGCTGTCCAATCCCATGACCTGAACCGGTGAGCGGACAGAGCGTCCGTACGGATCGGCGCCGCGTTGTTCCGGTCGGCCGGGGAAGAGCCTTCCCACCGGCACGCCAAACGCACCCCGCCACTTTCGCCAGTGTGGCGCGCATATCGGGCAAAGACCACTCGATCTTTCCCCGGCGCGGTCCGAGGGGCGGTCGGATTCCTCATGACCGCTCCTCCTCGGGGTGCGCGCCCGGTGCCGCTCCCGGCGTCGGCGCGGCGCAGGCGCCCGCAACCCCCGAGGCGCGTCCTTCGCCGCTCTGGTGGGCCGTTGCGGCCAGGGCAGCGGCCGTCATCGCCAGCCCCGCCGTCAGGGTCCGCCGTCGCCGTCGCACCGCGCGGCGCAGTCGATGGCGTCCGCCGCGGGCCCGTACGGGAGCGAAGTGGGCAACCTCACAGGGCGGGGGAAGGGGGAGCGGAGGGGTGGGGACGAGGGGCGGGGGGTGGGTGGGGAAGGGGTGGAGGGGGAAGGGCTGGGACACGGGGACCACCGCCTGCGGTGCCGGAATCGGTGCGGACGAGCCCCACCGTGCCGGACTTCGCCGAAGCCCGCTCGGCCCTGTGGACGGCCGAACCCGTTACCCGCGGGTTGTGGAAAAACCGCTCACTCGTCCGAGTGCCCAGGCCCAGCCCCAGGCATGATCGCGTCCGTCCCGACCTCAGCCTCGACCCGCCTCAGCACCCTCATGCGCGTCCCCGCAACCGCAACCCCGCCCCGTCGACGCAGGCAGCGCGCCCACCGCGTCGAACAGCACCTCGCGCAGCCGGCCGACGTTCCGGCCGAAGACCTCCAGTACCTCCGCGTGCGAGACGCCCTGGCCCGTCTCCGTACCCGCGTCCAGGTCCGTGACCAGCGTCAATGACGTGTAGCAGAGGCCCAGCTCACGGGCCAGGACCGCTTCCGGGTGGCCGGTCATGCCGACCACCGACCAGCCCTGCGCCGCGTGCCACCGGGACTCCGCGCGGGTCGAGAAGCGCGGCCCCTCGACGACCACGAGGGTGCCGCCGTCCACCGGCTCCCACGCGCGTCCCCGGGCCGCGGTGATCACCGCCTCCCGCCCGGCCGGGCAGTACGGGTCGGCGAACGGCACGTGCACCACGTCCGGCACGCTGCCGTCCGGCAGTGGCGTCCCGTCGAAGTACGTCTGTTCCCTGGCCTTCGTACGGTCCACGAGCTGGTCCGGTACGAGCAGCGTTCCCGGCCCGTACTCCGCGCGCAGCCCGCCGACCGCGCATGGGCCGAGCACCTGCCGTACGCCGACCGACCGCAGCGCCCACAGGTTGGCGCGGTAGTTGATGCGGTGCGGCGGCAGGTGGTGCCGGCGGCCGTGCCGGGGCAGGAAGGCGACCGTGCGGCCGGCCACCTCGCCGAGGAAGAGCGAGTCGCTCGGGGCGCCGTAGGGAGTGTCGACCGTGATCTCGGCCACGTCGTCGAGGAAGGAGTAGAAGCCGGACCCGCCTATGACACCGATCTCCGCGTCAGCCATGCGGCCACAGTAATCGGGGGAGGGGACGGCGAGGAGAGGGCCTGGAAGGCGGCCCCAGGTGCCCCGAGCGGCCCAGGTACCCCAGGTGCGCCGAAAGCCCCGCCATCCATGAGGTCATGGACGGCGGGGCTTCCGCGAAGAGTTGCCGGGCGCGAGGCGCCGCTCAGGCAGCCGACGTGCTGGGCGTCGAGCTGGAGCCCGAGGAGCTCGAAGAGCCGCTGGACGCCTTCGACTCGCTGCCCGAGGACGACGAGGAACCCGAGGACGACGAGGAGCTCGCCGAGGACGAGGAGGACGACGCGGGGCTGCTGCTGGACGACGAGCCGCGGCTGTCGTTCCGGTAGAACCCGGAGCCCTTGAACACGATGCCGACCGCGGAGAACACCTTCTTCAGACGTCCCTGGCAGGCGGGGCACTCGGTGAGCGCGTCGTCGGTGAACTTCTGCACCGCCTCAAGGCCCTCGCCGCACGCGGTGCACTGATACTGGTAGGTCGGCACTGTGACTTCCTCCTGGCACTCTCACTCGATGAGTGCTAACGACGCTCCATAGTGCAGTATTCCGGCCCGTCAGTCCACTGTTGCCGGGGTTCGGTGACCGACCCCACGTCCGACGACCCGGGTTTCGGAGCGCGGCACCAGGTGTCCCCGGAACACCGCCAGCACCACCAGCGCCAGTCCCGTACCGCACAGCGGCACCAGGAATCCGGCATGCGGACCGAAGTGGTCCGCCATCAGGCCGGCGACCGTGGACGCCGCCGCCTGGCCGAGGCCGACCGCGCCGGTCAGCCACGTGAACGCCTCGGTACGGGCCGCGGCGGGGACCAGCGAGTCGATCAGGGTGTAGCCGGTGATCAGCGCGGGCGCGATGCACAGGCCCACCAGGAGGCCCACCACACCCATCAGCGGCGCCACGGCCACCGCCCACAGCGGGGTGGTCATCAGCACCAGCAGCGCGTACGCGACCAGCAGGCGGCGCCGGGGGCCGACCTTCCAGGCGATCGCGCCGCAGACGATGCCGGCGAGCATGTTGCCCGCCGCGAAGACGCCGTACAGCAGGCCGTTGATGCCGGGCTGCCCGATGTCCTCGGTGAAGGCCGTGAGGGAGACCTGCATGCCGCCGAAGACCGTGCCGATGCCGAAGAGGGCCGCGATCAGGACCCGCAGGCCCGGCACCGACAGTGCGGAGACGCGCTTGGCGGAGCTGTCGGCGGACCGGTGGACCGGCGGCTGGCTGCGCCGCTGCGCCGCGAAGAGCAGGCCGCCGCCCAGCGTCAGGGCACCCTCGGCGATCAGGCCGGCCGCCGGGTGGATGCCGGTGCACAGCGCGGTCGCCAGCACCGAGCCGATCACGAAGGTGAACTCGTCGGTGACCGACTCGAACGCGGTGGACGTCGGCATCAGAGGAGTGCCGGTCAGCTTGGCCGCCCACCGGGAGCGCACCATCGGGCCGATCTGCGGCGTCGAGGCGCCGGTCGGTACGGCGATGACCAGCAGCGCCCACAGGGGGGCGTGCGAGAGCGCCAGCGTGATCAGCGCGGTGACCGCCGCTGCGTGCACCAGTACGCCGGGCACGAGCACCGCGCGCTGCCCGAAGCGGTCCGCCAGCTTGCCGCTCTGCGGCGCGAACAGCGCCATCGAGACGCCGGTCACCGCGGAGACGACACCGGCGGTGCCGTACGAGCCGGTGGTGTGCTGGACGAGGAGCAGGATGCTGAACGTCAGCATCGCGAAGGGCTGGCGGGCCAGGAAGCCCGGCAGCAGGAACGCCCACGCGCCGGGGGTGCGCAGCAGCTGCCCGTAACCGGGACGGGCTCCCTTGACCGGAGTCTGCTGGGCAGGGGCGGTCGTGTCCTGGGCGGTTTCGCCCGGGGTCCCCTTGCCCGCGTTGTCCTTGACCGCGGATGCCACGGCCGAGCCTTTCTGCCGCCTGGTAGCGCGCTGCCCGAGAGGTTGTCACGGGGTGCGCGCCGAGAGCTGTCCTCTCGCGCTGGACCGAGTGATACCGCGTGGTCCGCACCTGGGAGGTGGCTGCGTGTGGCAGGGGACCGCGGCCGCCGAGCGGTCGCGCCAGCTCTGCGTCAGGCAGAGTTGGTTCCTTTGATTGCCATGTCATAGTACAGGCCGATACGCGGAAAGCCCTGGTACCGACCAGGGCTTCCCATCGTTTTTCCGCCGTCTCGCTCACCGTGCCGGTGTATGCGGCGGCCGCCCTCCGGTCCTGCCGTCCGGATGCTTGCCGGGCTTGCCGGCCTTCCCCCGCGGCCGTTCGCCGGATTGGTCGCCCGGCCGTACTCCCGGCTTCTTGACGGGCCGCCGCCCGCCGGGCGTGCCCGGCGCCAGCCAGCCGGCCAGCTTGCCGTGCCGGGAGACCGCCCGGAGCCGGTTCTCGACCGCGTCCCGCACCGGGTCCGTGGCCACGACCAGGAGGTCGTCGCCGCGCCGCAGCACGGTCGTCGGCGACGGTACGAAGCTGGTCCCGTCCCGTACGACGAGGGTGACCGCGGCGCCCGGCGGCAGCCGCAGCTCGCTGATCTCCACGCCGTGCATCCGCGACTTCGGGGCGATCGTGGTGGACAGCAGATGGCCGCGCAGCCGCTCCAGCGGCGCCGACTCGATCCCCAGGTCGGCGGCCTCCTCGTCGTCCCCCAGGCGCAGCTTCCTGGCCAGCCAGGGCAGCGTCGGCCCCTGGATGATCGTGTAGACGACGACCAGGATGAAGACGATGTTGAAGACCCGGTCGCTGCCGGGCACGCCGCCCACCATGGGGATGGTGGCCAGCACGATCGGCACGGCACCGCGCAGTCCGGCCCAGGAGAGCAGGGCCTTCTCGCGCCAGGGCACCTTGAAGGGGAGCAGCCCCAGGAACACCGAGGTGGGCCGGGCCACGATCGTCAGGATCAGGCCGATGACCAGGGCCGGTACGGCGTCGTCGTACAGCGTGTGCGGCGTGACCAGCAGGCCGAGCAGTACGAACATGCCGATCTGGCCGATCCAGCCGAGTCCTTCGGCGAAGCCGCGGGTGGCGGCCGAGTGCGGCAGTTTCGCGTTGCCGAGGACCAGCGCGGCCAGGTAGACCGCGAGGAACCCGGAGCCGTGCGCCAGCGCGCCGGCCGCGTAGGCGGAGACGGCGATGGCCATCACCGCGATCGGGTAGAGGCCGGAGGCGGGCAGCGCCACGTGCCGCATGCCGTACGCGCCCAGCCAGCCGACGGCCAGGCCGATGGCTGCGCCGATCGCCAGCTCCAGCGCGATCTCGCCGATCAGGACGTACCAGTGGTCCACCGGCCCGGCGGTGGAGAAGGCCACGACGAGGATCACGACGGGGGCGTCGTTGAAGCCGGACTCGGCCTCCAGGACACCGGTCAGCCGGGCGGGCAGCGGCACGTTGCGCAGTACGGAGAAGACCGCCGCCGCGTCCGTGGAGGACACCACGGCGCCGATGAGCAGCGCCTGACGCCAGTCCAGGCCGACGAGGTAGTGGGCCCCGGCCGCGGTGACCCCCACGCTCACCGCGACGCCGAACGTCGACAGCACCGCGGCCCTGGGCAGCGCCGGTCTGATCTCTTTCCACTTCGTGCCGAGGCCGCCCTCGGCCAGGATCACCACCAGCGCGGTGTAGCCCAGTATCTGGGTCAGTTCGGCGTTGTCGAAGACGACGCCGCCGAAACCGTCCTGCCCTATGGCGATGCCTATGCCCAGATAGATGAGCAGGCTGGGCAGCCCGCTCCGGGAGGAGACGCGGACCGCGGCCACCGCGACGAGCAGGACGAGGGCGCAGATCAGCAGGAGTTCGTTGAGGTGGTCGACAGTCAGGAGCTGGTCCTTCCTCGTGGCGGGCCGGATCGGGCACGGGGGTCGGGCACAGGGTGGAGCGGTCGGTCTTTCCTTACTGTATCTAGTTACTGAGGCTAACAATTTACCATTGCTTGAATCTTGGAGGTGCCGTCGGCTACACCGCGTAGGGCTCCGCGGACCCGTGCGCCTATGGTTGCTCCAGCACTCCCACCCTGCCCCTCGAAGGACAGAGATGCCCGCCAACAAGTCCGCCCCCGCCCCTGACAAGGCTGCGAAGAAACCCAAGAAGAAGGGGCGGCGCGGCCGCCTCGTCGCGATCACGGTCGTGCTTCTGCTCGTGGCGGGCATCGGCTACGGCGCGTACTGGGGCGTCAGCACCGTCCGCGCCTCGTACCCGCAGACCACCGGTTCACTGAAGCTGGCCGGTCTGAGCGCCCCCGTCGACGTCTCGCGCGACGCCAACGGCATCCCGCAGATCTACGCCGACACCGACGAGGACCTCTTCCGCGCCCAGGGCTTCGTACAGGCCCAGGACCGCTTCTGGGAGATGGACGTACGCCGCCACATGACGGCCGGCCGCCTCTCCGAGATGTTCGGCCAGAGCCAGGTCGACACCGACGCCTTCCTGCGGACGCTCGGCTGGCACGACGTCGCCCAGCGGGAGTTCGACACCAAGCTCTCCCCGCAGACGAAGAAGTACCTCCAGGCGTACGCCGACGGCGTCAACGCCTACCTCAAGGACCACGAGGGCTCGGCGCTCTCCCTGGAGTACGCGGCGCTCGGCTTCCAGAACGACTACAAGCCCGGCAAGTGGACCCCGGTCGACTCGGTGGCCTGGCTCAAGGCCATGGCCTGGGACCTGCGCGGCAACATGCAGGAGGAGATCGACCGCGCCCTGCTCACCAGCCGCTTCAGCCAGACCCAGATCGACCAGCTGTACCCGAAGTACCCGGCCAAGCGGAACAAGCCGATCGTCGAGGGCGGCGCGGTCAACCCGGCCACCAAGGAGTTCGACGCCAAGGCCACCCCGAGCGGCAACTCGCAGTCGCCGAACAGCTCCGGTACGAACACCGGTAACGGCACCGGTACGGGTAACGGTGCCGGTTCGGGTAATGGCGCGGGTAACAGCAGCGGTACAGGTACGGGTACGGGCACCAACCCCGGCACCGGAACCAACTCCGCCTCCGCCGCCACCCAGGGCCTGAAGTCCCAGCTCTCCTCCGTCTCCAAGTCCCTGGAGAAGATCCCGGCGCTGCTCGGCCCCAACGGCAACGGCATCGGGTCCAACTCCTGGGTCGTCTCCGGGGCGCACACCACCACCGGCAAGCCGCTGCTGGCCAACGACCCGCACCTGGCCCCCCAGATGCCGTCGCTCTGGTACCAGATGGGCCTGCACTGCCGCACCACCAGCGCCAAGTGCAACTACGACGTGGCCGGCTACACCTTCTCCGGCATGCCCGGCGTGGTCATCGGCCACAACCAGGACATCTCCTGGGGCATGACCAACCTCGGCGCCGATGTCACCGACCTGTACCTGGAGAAGATCAACGCCAACGGGTACCTGTACAAGGACAAGCTGGAGCCCTTCAAGACCCGCAAGGAGACCATCAAGGTCGCCGGCGGCGCGAGCCGTGAGATCACGGTCCGCTCCACCAACAACGGCCCGCTGATCTCCGACCGCGACGACGAGATGACCCGGGTCGGCAAGCAGGCCCCGGTCGGCAACGCGGCGCCGGACCGCGGCGACGGCTACGGCGTCTCGCTGCGCTGGACCGCCCTGGACCCGGGCCGCTCCATGGACGCGGTCTTCGAGCTGAACCGGGCCAGGAACTGGACGGACTTCCGCAAGGCCGCCTCGCACTTCGAGGTGCCGTCGCAGAACCTGATCTACGCCGACACCAAGGGCAACATCGGCTACCAGGCGCCGGGCCGCATCCCGGTGCGCGGCAAGGGCTACGACGGCACACTGCCCGCCCCCGGCTGGGACCCGAAGGCCCAGTGGACCGGCGACGTGCCCCAGTCGGCGCTGCCCAACGAGTACAACCCGGCGCGCGGCTACATCGTCACCGCCAACCAGGCCGTCATCGACCCGGACAAGTACCCGTACCTGCTGACCAAGGACTGGGGCTACGGCGCCCGCAGCCAGCGGATCAACGACCTCATCCAGTCGAAGATCAAGGACGGCGGCAAGGTCTCCACCGACGACATGCAGACCATGCAGAAGGACAACAGCAGCGAGATCGCCAAGCTGCTGACGCCCTACCTGCTGAAGATCGACGTCAACGACGCGTACGTCCGCGAGGCGCAGAAGCTGCTGGAGGGCTGGGACTACACCCAGGAGCCCGACTCGGCGGCGGCCGCGTACTTCAACGCGGTCTGGCGCAACACCCTCAAGCTGGCCTTCGGCAACAAGATGCCCAAGGAGCTGCGGGTCAAGGGCCAGTGCCTCAACGTCCGCGCGGCCAACGACACCGGCCCGGTCGACGACCAGGACAAGCTGGTGCGCGAGTGCGGCGAGCGGGACCCGGACCAGGCGCAGCCGGACGGCGGCGACCGCTGGTTCGAGGTCGTGCGGTCCATCCTGGAGGACCCGAAGAACGACTGGTGGAAGACCGAGTCCCGGCCCGGCCGCGTCCTCGACGCCAACCGCGACCAGCTCCTCCGGCACGCCATGAAGGACGCGCGCTACGAGCTGACCAGCAAGCTCGGCAAGAATGTCGACAACTGGAGCTGGGGCCGCCTGCACCAGATGACCCTGAAGAACCAGACCCTGGGCACCAGCGGCCCGGGCCTGCTCCAGGGCCTGTTCAACCGCGGCCCCTGGAACATGGGCGGCGGCGAGGCGGCCGTCGACGCCACCGGCTGGAACGCGGCCGGCGGCTACGGCGTCACCTGGGTCCCGTCCATGCGGATGGTCGTCAACCTGGCCGACTTGGACAAGTCGCGCTGGATCAACCTGACCGGCGCCTCCGGCCACGCGTACAACGCGCACTACTACGACCAGACGGACAAGTGGGCCAAGGGCGAACTGCTCCCGTGGGCCTTCTCCCAGCAGGCGGTGAAGGCGGCGGCCAAGGACACGCTCACGCTGTCGCCGTGACGGACCCCGCGATGGGGTGCTGACCTCGTAGGCCGGGCGGGCCCGAAGATCTTCGGGCCCGCCCGGTGGTTTTTACGGGGGTGGTACGCGGAGGGGGGAGAAGCACGTGAGGGGGAGACGCGCGCTGGGTACGTACGTTCCTGTACCGGCCGTACCGTCCGGACCGCCCCCTACCCGCCGAACCGGTGCACACCCCCCGGCGTCACCGCCGCGTCCACCGGCCGGTCGTGCTCCTCCACCGGTACCTCCGGCAGCACCTCCGTGTCGTACAGCAGCACCACCCGTGCGGGCTGTACCCGCGCCTTCTCCAGGCGCTCCAGTACCCGGTCGTACGAACCGCCGCCTCGCCCCAGCCGCAGCCCGCGCCGGTCCACCGCCAGGCCCGGCAGCAGCACCGCGTCGGCCTCGGTGACGCCCTGCGGGCCCAGCCGGGGCCCGGCGGGCTCCAGCAGCCCGCGTCCGGCGCGTACGAGGCCGTCGGCGCCCTCGTACGGGGCCCAGTCCAGGTCGTTGTCCGGCATCAGTACGGGCAGCAGCACCCGCGTCCCGGCGGCGCGCAGCTGGTCCAACAGCGCGCGCGTGGACGGCTCGCGCCCCACCGACACGTACGCGGCGACCGTCCGCGCCCGCGCCAACTCCGGCAGCGCCAGCGCGCGGCGCGCCAGTACCGCCCCCGTCGCCCGGACTTCATCCGGCGGCAACTGCGCCCTCACGTCCAGGAGGGCGCGCCGCAACCCGTACTTCGTACCGTCGTAACCGCCCATGATGCGCCGCCGCTCCCGCTCCTGTGACCCGTTCTCAGGACCCCATCTTCCGGCGCAAAGCGCCGGTTATCGTGATCCGCATGACTCCATCGCGTACTCGGATCACCAAGGCTGTCATTCCGGCAGCCGGTCTCGGGACCCGCTTCCTCCCGGCGACCAAGGCCACGCCCAAGGAGATGCTGCCGGTCGTCGACAAACCCGCCATCCAGTACGTCGTGGAAGAGGCCGCCACCGCCGGGCTCAGCGATGTCCTGATGGTCACCGGACGCAACAAGCGTCCCCTTGAGGACCACTTCGACCGCAACTACGAGCTCGAAGAGGCGCTGGACCGCAAGGGCGACGAGTCCCGGCTCGCCCGGGTCCAGGAGTCCAGCGACCTGGCGACCATGCACTACGTCCGCCAGGGCGACCCCAAGGGCCTGGGGCACGCCGTGCTGTGCGCCGCCCCGCACGTCGGCGACCAGCCCTTCGCGGTGCTGCTCGGCGACGACCTGATCGACCCGCGCGACCCGCTGCTCCAGCGCATGATCGAGGTGCGGGAGCGGCACGGCGGCTCCGTCATCGCCCTCATGGAGGTCGACCCCGCGCAGATCCACCTCTACGGATGCGCGGCCGCCGCCCCCGACGGCGACGACGACGTGGTGCTCGTCTCCGACCTGGTCGAAAAGCCCGATCCGGCGGACGCGCCCAGCAATCTCGCCATCATCGGCCGGTACGTCCTCGACCCGGCCGTCTTCGAGGTGCTGCGCACCACCGAGCCGGGCCGCGGCGGCGAGATCCAGCTGACCGACGCCCTCCAGGCACTCGCCGCCGATCCGGAGCTGGGCGGCCCCGTGCACGGCGTGGTCTTCAAGGGGCGCCGCTATGACACCGGCGACCGTGGCGACTACCTCCGTGCCATTGTCAGACTGGCATGCGAACGTGAGGACCTGGGCCCGGAGTTCCGGGACTGGCTGCGCAGCTTCGTCAGCGAGGAGATGTGACACCGTGAGCGCCACCACCGGCCGGACCACCCACCAGGAACGCGTCTGGTCGGTGGCCGACCACCTCGACGACGTACTGTCCAAGATCCACCCGCTGGAGCCGATCGACCTGCACCTGCTCGACGCGCAGGGCTGCGTCCTGGTGGAGGACGTGACCGTCCCCGCCGCCCTGCCGCCGTTCGACAACAGCTCCATGGACGGGTACGCGGTCCGGGTCTCCGACGTCGCGGGCGCCACCGCCGACTTCCCCGCCGCGCTGACCGTGATCGGCGACGTGGCGGCGGGCAGCGCCGAACTCCCGGCCGTCGGCCCCGGCGAAGCCGCCCGCATCATGACCGGCGCGCCGCTGCCGCCCGGCGCCGAGGCCGTCGTCCCCGTGGAGTGGACCGACGGCGGTACGGGCCGCGGCCCCGCCGAGGCGATGAGCGCGCACAGCGCCGCCCCGGAGGCCGCCGGCGGCGAGGTCCTGGTCCACCGCCCGGTCACCGAGCGCCAGCACGTCCGCGCCCGGGGCAGCGACGTCCCGGCCGGCGAACTGGCCCTGTCGGCCGGCACCCTCCTCGGCCCCGCCCAGATCGGCCTGTTGGCCGCCATCGGCCGCGCCACCGTCCGGGTCCGGCCGCGCCCGCGGGTCGTGGTCCTGTCCACCGGCAGCGAACTGGTCCAGCCCGGGGAGGCCCTGGCGCCCGGCCAGATCCATGACTCCAACAGCTTCCAGCTCACCGCCGCGGCCCGCGCGGCGGGTGCCATCGCCTACCGGGTCGGCGCGGTCGCCGACGACGCCGAGACGCTGCGCGCCACCCTGGAGGACCAGCTCATCCGCGCCGACATCCTGGTCACCAGCGGCGGCGTGAGCGTCGGCGCATACGACGTGGTCAAGGAGACCCTCGCCGACCTCTCCGCCGAGGAGGGCGTCGTCGAGTTCCGCAAGCTGGCCATGCAGCCCGGCAAGCCGCAGGGCTTCGGCCTCATCGGCCCCGACCGCACCCCGCTGCTGGCCCTGCCCGGCAACCCGGTCAGCTCGTACGTCTCCTTCGAACTGTTCGTACGCCCCGCCATCCGTACGCTCATGGGCCTGCCCGACGTGCACCGCCACACCTCCCTGGCCACGTGCGACGCCGCCATCGCCGACTCCCCGAAGGGCAGACGGCAGTTCCTCCGCGGCCGCCACGACGCGGACACCGGCACCGTCACGCCCGTCGGCGGCGCCGGCTCCCACCTGATCAAGGCGCTGGCCCAGGCCAACGCGCTGATCGTGATCCCGGAGGAGACGACCGAGGTCGCGGCGGGGGCGGAGGTGGAGGTGGTGTTGCTGGGGTGAGGGGCCGGGGAGCAGACGGGCGAGGAGACGGGGGCACCGTCCTCGCCGGGTAGCCGGGTGACGCCCGACGCCTGCGGGTACGGTGTCGTCGCACAGGCGGCACGGTCCGGACCGGGAGAACGATGAGCAGCGGCCAGCAAGATCTCACCCACCTCGACGCGTCGGGCGCGGCCCGCATGGTCGACGTGTCCGGGAAGGACGTCACCGCGCGCACGGCCCGCGCCAGCGGCCGTGTGCTGGTCGCGCCGCGCGTGGTCGAGCTGCTGCGCGGCGAGGGCGTCCCGAAGGGCGACGCGCTCGCCACCGCCCGTATCGCGGGCATCATGGGCGCCAAGCGCACCCCCGACCTGATCCCGCTGTGCCACCCGCTGGCGGTCTCCGGCGTCGAGGTCGACCTGCACGTGGCCGACGACGCGGTGGAGATCCTGGCCACGGTCCGCACCACCGACCGCACGGGCGTCGAGATGGAGGCCCTGACCGCCGTCTCGGTCGCCGCCCTCACCGTGATCGACATGGTCAAGGCCGTCGACAAGGGCGCCGTCGTCACCGACGTACGCGTCGAGGAGAAGACGGGCGGCAAGTCCGGCAACTGGAGCCGGTCGTGACCGCCGGGGACCGGGAACCGGAGCAGGACGTACGGGACGCCACCGCCCACCCGGGACCGGACGCCGCGGGCGACGGCGCGCGGCGGACGACGGCGAACCCGGGGCCAGGGACGGCTCCCGACGCACCCGCAGAGGCGGGGCGGGGTGAAACCTCGGACGCGGCGACCAATCCGGGGCCGGGGGCCACGGGGGAGACGGCTGCTTCCGAGCGCGCTGACCGGGACATTCGGAAGCCGGCCAATCCGGGGCCGAACGCCACTGAGGACGCCCACGCTCCCGCGCCCGCGGCCCGGGACGCAGACGTAGCGGTTTCCCCAGCCCACCCACCCCGCGCCCTCGTCATCACCGCGTCCAACCGGGCGGCCGCCGGTGTGTACGCGGACAAGGGCGGGCCGGTGCTCGCCGAGGGGCTGACCGCGCTGGGCTTCGCGGTCGACGGGCCGCAGGTGGTGCCGGACGGCGAGCCCGTGGAGGCCGCCCTGCGCGCCGCCGTCACCGCCGCGTACGACGTGGTCCTGACCACCGGCGGTACGGGCATCTCGCCCACCGACCGCACCCCCGACGTCACCCGCCGCGTGATCGACCACGAGGTCCCCGGCATCCCGGAGGCCATCCGGGCCGCGGGCCGTGCGAAGGTGCCGACCGCCGCGCTCTCCCGCGGCCTGGCCGGTGTCGCCGGCCGTACGTTGATCGTCAACCTGCCCGGCTCCACCGGCGGCGTACGCGACGGCCTCGCCGTACTCGCCGACCTCCTCCCGCACGCGGTGGACCAGCTGCGCGGCGGCGACCACCCGCGCCCGGACACCGGAGCGACGGCGCAAACGGCCCCGCATACAGGGCGGCCGGGACCGACCGGGAGCGCACTCTGAACGCCCCCTGGCCGGTCGTACTGGCGGACGGCGACACCGCCCTCCGCCCGATAAAGCTGCGCGACCAGCGGGCCTGGCGCGAGGTCAACCGACGTAACCGCGACTGGCTGCGCCCCTGGGAAGCGACCATCCCGCCGCCCCCGCCCGGCATCCCCGCACCGCACCGGCCCACCTACCGCCAGATGGTCCGCCACCTGCGCGCCGAGGCGCACGCGGGCCGGATGCTGCCGTTCGTCGTGGAGCACCGGGGCCGGCTGGCCGGGCAGCTGACGGTGGCCGGAATCACCTGGGGCTCGATGTGTTCCGGACACGTCGGCTATTGGGTCGACGAGGCGGTGGCCGGCCGGGGCGTCATACCGACCGCGGTCGCGCTCGCCGTCGACCATTGCTTCCGTTCGGTGGGCCTGCACCGCATCGAGGTCTGCATTCGCCCGGAGAACCTGCCCAGCCGCCGGGTCGTGGAGAAACTCGGCTTTCGCGAAGAGGGACTGCGCCCGCGCTATCTGCACATCGACGGCGCCTGGCGCGACCACCTCGTATTCGCGCTGACCGCGGAGGAGGTGCCCGAGGGGCTGCTCAACCGCTGGCACCGGGAGAAGCCCAGCACGCCCCACAAATAAAATACGTGTTCGAATTATTTCACCAATTGCTCACAACCGCATACGGCTGATCTCAACAATCACAAAAAAAGTTCGAGATATCAGCCAGATCGTGCGACACACCGGCCCAATTGGCGGATGGCCCCCCGCAAACCCCTCTACCGTGTGAGGCGTGAGCAGCAGCGGCCTCATCTACGCAGTCATCGTCGGGGCCTGGGCCGCCTACCTGGTGCCGATGTGGCTCCGTAGGCAGGACGAGCTCAATGAAGCCCGGCCGACGGAACGCTTCAGTACCGCCATCCGGCTCCTGTCCGGGCGCGCGGCCATGGAACGCCGTTACGCCAAGGGGCTGGCGGCACAGGGCGGCCGCACCGACGATGCGAGCGACGCGCGGGAGCCGGACGCGGCGGTCGAAACGGCCGACGTCCGGGACTTCGACGCGCCCGCGGACGAAGCGCCGCCCGCCGCCCAGCGCCAGCACGCGGCTGCCTTCGAGGCCACGCCGCCCGGTACGGGGGCCGCGGTTGCCTCGTCGTCCGGTGGCGGGGCGTCGTCCCCGTCCGGTCCGTCCGGCGGTGCGCTGCCCGGTGCAGGGTCCCCGGCCCCGTCCGGCGCCGTGCCGCGCTCCCGCAAGAAGCCCGGCTCCCGCCTGCCCTCCACCGCCGAGCGCATGAAGCGCGCCAAGGTCCTGGCCCGCCGCCGGCGCACCATCACGGTGCTCTTCCTCACGTTCACCGTCGGCACGATCGTCGCCGCCGTCGGCGGCCTCGCCTTCCTGTGGGCACCGGCCATCCCGGCCATACTCCTCAGCGCGTACATCGTCTACCTCCGCGCCCAGGAACGCCGCCGCTTCACCTTCACCATGGACCAGCGCCAGGCGGAGGCGGCGGCCCAGCGGCTGCGGGAGGGCAGGCCACGCCCTCCGCAGGCGTCCCAGCAGCCCGTCGCCGACGAACCCCCCGCTGAGGACGCCGCCGCCCCGCTCCCCGACCCGTCGCACCCCGCCGCACCCGCCGCCCGTCCCGAGCCGGCGTCCACGGCCGGCCGGCGCGCCCTGGTGGAGGAGACCGACCACGCCGAGTGGGTCGACCAGCAGCGCGAGCGCGACCGCACCGAGCCCGGCGGCTGGGACCCGGTCCCGGTCCCGCTCCCGACGTACGTCACGGCCCCGGTGGCCCCCCGCGCCACCAGCCACGTCGACCTGGACGCCGACGACGCCTGGAGCTCCGCCCGCTCCGGCCCCGCCACCGAGTCCCGCCGCCGGACACCGGCCGCCGACCCGCGTCCCCACCCGACCACGTCCCGCCGCCGCGGCCGCACCCCCCTGTTCGACCAGTACGCCGACGACGACCGCCCCCGCGCGGCAAACGAGTGACCCCCCGCACCTGACCAGCAGGAGAAGCGATTTTTGAGCACCCCGACAGGGATGCTAGAGTTTCACTCGTCGCAAGGGCCTGTGGCGCAGCTGGTAGCGCACCTCGTTCGCAACGAGGGGGTCAGGGGTTCGAATCCCCTCAGGTCCACAGAAATCAAAGCCCCCACCGGAGAGATCCGGTGGGGGCTTTTTCGCGTCGTGCATCAGCGAAGTACGCCGGGCGCGCGGGTCCTCCCAGCTCAACCGCCTGGTCGGTGATGTGGGAACGGGGTTGTCCACAGGGCGAGTTGAGTGTCGGTGCCGGGCCCTAAAGTTGGTTTTCGCGGGGCCGGTGGGCTTCGTCATGGGTACGTGATCGGGTATCCGATGGCGGTGGCAACGGGAGGGCACATGGCCAAGGAACGGGCGTTCGGGCCGCATCAGCTGGCCGAGTGGCTGGGGATCGAGCCGCGGCACGTACGGCGGGCGGAGACCAGGGGGCTGATTCCGCCCCCGGACGTGGGGGACGAGCGATGGTCGGAGGGGGTGGCCAAGACGCTGCCGGACCGCGTCGAGGAGATCCTGTCCGTGGTGGGGGACGAGAACTACGCGACGGCTCAGGACGCCGGGAAGGCCGGGCGCCGGAAGGCGGTCACGGGGGACGCGTACGGGCCGCATCAGCTGGCGAGTGAGCTGGAGCTCCACCGGTGGCAGGTCGGGCGGGCCCAGCAGCGGGGGCTGATCCCGGCGCCGGACGTGGACGGCAAGCGCTGGTCGCGGGAGGTGGTGGACGGCCTGCGGGGTGAGGCGGAGCGGATCAGGGAAACGCTCGGTGATCACCCCGGGCTCGGATCGATCGACGCGGCGAAGCGGCTGGCGGAGCGTATGGAGCTGGAGGTCGAGCGGGAGGACGTACGCGAGCTGGCCGAGGAGGGGACGCTCCGGCCGGTGGGGGAGTTCCGTGGGTACCCCATGTTCAGCCTGGAGAGCCTGGACGGGCTCGACCGGGAGCGGGTCGCGGCCGTGGTGGGTGAGCGGCAGCGGTGGATCGAACGGAGCGTCACGGCCAAGGAGGCCGCGGCGCTGCTGGGATGGCCGGCCGGCAGGTTCGAGGTGACGGCGGAGCGGAACGGGCTGGTGCCGGGCCGGCTCGGCCGGTACGACCGGGCGGAGGTGGAGGGCTTGCCGGGGAGGGAGTAGGGGCTCTTACGCGGGGCTGGCGGTGGAGCGGGGCGGGCGGTAGCCCCGGGATGCGGGCCGGTCAATGGGGGTGGGCGCGTTTCGTGATGCGGATGCCTCGGTGGGACAGGTAGGAGAGGGGGTTGATGTCGGAGCCGTAGTGGCGGGTTCTGCGGACCTCGAAGTGGAGGTGGGGGCCGGTGGTGCGCCCGGTGGCGCCGCTGTAGCCGATACGGGTGCCGGCGCGGACGCGCTGGCCGACGCGGGCCGTGATGCGGGAGAGGTGTCCGAACAGGGTGTAGTAGCCGTCGGTCATGTGGATGGTGACGGCGAGGCCGTAGTCGCCCGACCGCTTGGCCAGGATGACGGTGCCGGAGCCGACGGAGGAGACGGGGGTACCGGTGCGGACGGCGAAGTCGACCCCGGTGTGGTGGCCGGCGGCCCAGTCGCCCTTGACGCCGTAGGGCGAGCTGATGCGGGCATGGGCGGCGATCGGGCGGGTCCACGGGCCCGCGGCCACGGCCGGGACCGCCTCGGTCGCGGCCAGGCCGAGGACGGTACCGATGGCCGTCGGCACCACGCCGTGCAGCAGGAGTCGTCTGCGGAGCCAGTTCATAGTTGTGAGGACACGCCCTACGCCGGGCGGACGCATCCGGAAACGCCCGGTGGGCGCCCGAACGGCCGAGAGGTTCCCCGTACCGAGTGGTAACCGAGGGTGTTGGGTGACGCGGGATCAGGGAGCGGGGGCGGTGCTTTCGCGGAGTCCGAGATGGGGGAGTTCGGCCTGGAGGCGGCGGGTGGGGGCGCCGTCGAGGAGGGAGAGCAGTTCCTGGGCGGCCAGGCGGCCGAAGCCGGCGGTGTCGCGTACGAGGGAGGTCAGACGTGGGTGGGTGACGCGGCACAGGGGGGAGTCGTCCCAGGCCACGATGGACAGGGCGGCGGGTACGGGCACACCGCGGCCGGCGGCCACGGCGGCGCCCGCCACGGCCATCACATCGTTGTCGTAGACGATCGCGGTGGGCGGGCGGGGAGCGGCGAGCAGGCGGCGGGTGGCCTCGGCGCCCTGCTCATCGGAGTAGTCCGTGGATACGGAACGGACCTCGGCGGCGTCCAGGCCGAGACGGGCGGCCTCGGCGCGCAGGGCGGCGACCCGGCGCTCGGTGTGCGCGAGACCGGGCAGCCCGGCGATGTGGACGATGCGGCGGTGCCCCAGTTCGTACAGATGATCGATGATCGACCGCATCGCGGCCGCGTCGTCGGCCCAGATGGTGGAGAGGGGGGCGGGGGG
>NZ_LGCW01000024.1:0-28510 GCF_001279365.1 Streptomyces sp. NRRL F-5755
GCCCCGCCCCGCCCCCGCCTCGATCCCCCGCCCCGAATACGTGGGCAGGCCCGCCCCCACGCCGTACACGGGCCCCGAGGTGCAGGACGCGGAAACGATCGAGCGGATGCGCGTCGCGGGGCGGATCGCCGCCCAGGCGATGGAGGAGGCCGCCAAGCTGATCGCGCCGGGCGTGACCACCGACGAACTGGACCGGGTCGCCCACGAGTTCATGTGCGACCACGGCGCCTATCCCTCCACCCTCGGCTACCGCGGCTTCCCGAAGTCGCTGTGCTCCTCGGTCAACGAGGTCATCTGCCACGGCATCCCGGACTCGACCGTCCTGAAGGACGGCGACATCGTGAACCTGGACGTGACCGCCTACATCGACGGCGTGCACGGCGACAACAACGCCACCTACCTGTGCGGCGACGTGGACGAGGAGTCCAAGCTGCTGGTGGAGCGGACCCGGGAGGCCCTCAACCGGGCGATCAAGGCGGTCAAGCCGGGCCGCCAGATCAACATCATCGGCCGGGTCATCGAGTCGTACGCCAAGCGCTTCGGCTACGGGGTGGTCCGGGACTTCACCGGCCACGGGATCAACACGTCCTTCCACTCCGGGCTGATCGTGCCGCACTACGACAGCCCGCACCACACCACCGACATCAAGCCCGGTATGACCTTCACCATCGAGCCGATGCTGACGCTGGGCACCCACGAGTACGACATGTGGGAGGACGGCTGGACGGTCGTGACGAAGGACCGCAGGCGGACCGCGCAGTTCGAGCACACCCTCGTCGTCACGGACACCGGCGCGGAGATCCTGACGCTTCCGTAGGCCGCACCGTTACGCAGCTTTCCCCAGGCCGGGGCCCGTATGACGGGTCCCGGCCTGAATGCTGCCGTCCCGCTGCGCGCCGGGATCATCGGCGGTAGGGTTTTACCGACAGACTGTCGGGAAGTTTTACCGACAGCCCGTCGGCATCAGGTTGACTTAGGTAAGCCTAACCAACCACAATCTGATCCCGTACGCACCCCATCGGTCCCCGGAGGTCCGTCTTGGCCGCGCCCAGTTCGACCCCGTCCGCGCAGTCCGCCGCAGCGGTGCCGTTCTCCACGCTGATCCGCACCGCCTCGCACGAGCAGCACACGGAGGCCGAGAACTCGTCCTTCATGGGTGACCTGCTCGGCGGCAAGCTCGGCGTCGCGGCCTACCGGCGCTACACCGAGCAGCTGTGGTTCGTCTACCGCGCGCTGGAGGACGCCTCCGAGGCGCTCGCCGACGACCCGGTCGCCGGGCCGTTCATCCGGCCCGAGCTGGCCCGTACGGCGGAGCTGGAGCGCGACCTGGCCCACCTCGGCGGCCCGTCCTGGCGCACGGGCCTGGCACCCCTGCCGGCCACCGCCGCGTACGCCGAGCGCATCACCGAGTGCGCGAGCCGCTGGCCCGCCGGTTACGTCGCGCACCACTACACCCGCTACCTCGGCGACCTCTCCGGCGGCCAGATCATCCGCGGCACGGCCGAGAAGACCTGGGGCTTCGCGCGGAAGGGCGACGGCGTGCGGTTCTACGTCTTCGAGGGCATAGGCAACCCCGCCGCCTTCAAGCGCGAATACCGGCAGCTGCTGGACGCGCTGCCGGTCGACGACCTGGAGAAGCAGCGGGTGGTCGACGAGTGCAAGCGGGCCTTCGCGCTCAACACGGCGGTGTTCCGGGATCTGGGCGCCGAGTTCCCGCTGAGCGCGTGAGCGCGTGAGCCGCTAGGGACGCGGCGGTACGGGCCGCACGCTGCCGCCCAGGGCGATCGTGCCGTCCGGGTACGGCCGCGTGCGGATGCGGGAGCCGGTGCCCTGGCGGATGTCCAGGGCCCGGCCCAGTTCGTGGGTGAGGATGAGCGCCGCGGCGCCCGTGGCCTCGTCCTCCACGATGCCGTCGCCGCGGCGCGGGAAGTAGCGGGCGCGCACGGTGCCCGCGTCCTGGTCCTGCCACGCCCATACGTAGAGCGGGCCTTCGCCGGGCGGCGGCCCGTCCAGCGCGTCCACGTCGGCGGGCGTCGCGTACTCCTCCGTACGGCGCCCCGTCGACCACTCCGGCCGCCCGCGCACCCACACCACGTCCTCCCCGTCGTACACGACCGGCACCGCGCCGGCCGACGGGCGCAGCACGTCCACCGGCCGCCCCAGGCGCCGCAGCAGCCACGCCGTGCCGACCAGGGGATGCCCGGCGAAGGGCAGCCGCACGCTGGGCGTGTGGATGTCGAGCCGTCCGCTGTCCGCGTCGTCGATGAACACCGTCTCGCTGAAGCCGAGTTCGGCGGCGAGCGCTCGGCGCGCGGCCTGATCCGGTACGGCGGCTCCGTCGCGTATGACGCCCAGCGGGTTGCCGCCCCGGCCGTCGGGGCCGCAGAAGACGCGTACTACATGGAGGGCGTGGGCCGGGCGGATCGGGATCATGGCCGTATTCCATCGTGCCCGTGCCCGGGGCGGCCCACCGGGGTGGTTACGGGCGGCGGTCCCCGAACGCCGGAGTACCCGCCGCGCGGAGGCATTGCGCGGCGGGTACGACCGGTCCCGGGGCCCGGGCGCGCCGGTGGGGTGTGGGGAGCGCGGCCCTAGGGGGGAAGCGGGGCCCGGGAAGGTGGGGGGTGGGGTATGGGCGGGGTGGGCCCGGTGATTCAGCGGGTGGCGCGGCGGCGTACGGCGTAGGTGGCGGCGCCGCCCGCCACGATCAGGCCGGCGGCCACGCCCGCCAGCGCGCCGGCCGGCGTCGAGGCACCGGTGGCCGCGAGCGACCCGCCGCCCGTGCCGCCGACGGTGCCGGCGCCGCTGCTGAACGAGGCCGCACCGCTGCCGGACGCACCGGACGAACCCGAGCCCGAGCCCGGTTCCGAACCCGATCCGGTGTTGCCCGCCGGGAGCTGCGCATTCGGATCGACGGAGACGGTGGCCGTCACCGGGTCGAGGGCCTGGCCCGGCTGGTACATGCTCTCGAACGCCTTGGAACCGGCGGCGGTCAGCGTCGCGGGGACGTTCTTGAGGGTGACGACACCGTTCTTGGCGACGAGGGCACCGGACGGGACCTTGAGGTCGGCGAGCGCCATGCCGGCGGTGTTGGTGACCTTGCCGGTGGCGCGGGACTTCGCCGAGACGTCCGCGACCAGCGTGCCCTTGGTGCCGGTGGCCTTGACCTTGAGGTTGCTGAACTTCAGGTCGAGCGCGCCCTCGTGGCCCGTGAAGCGGACCGAGCCGTTGAACTCCGCGGTGAGGGCGGACGTGGCGCCGTCGAACGTGCCGTGCCCCTTCGGGAAGCGGTAACCGGCGGCGGAGGTGGCGGCGCCGCCCGCGAGTTCGGCCTTGCCGTGGGCGATGGGGCCGGTCACATAGTCGCGGAAGGACTTCTTGACGCCCCAGTCGAGGGTGCCGTCGACGATCTTGTCGGAGGCGGCGGCCGGGGACCCGGCTGAGGAGGACGAGGAGGAAGAACTCCCGTTGGTGCGCTTCTTGTCAGAAGTGCCGTGGGTGGCGGGGGTGTTGGGGCTGCCGGAGCCGGAGTCATGGCCGGAGCCCGAGTTGCTCCCCGAGCCCGAGCCCGAGCCGGTGCCCGGCTTCCCCGGCTCCGCGGGCTTCCCCGGCTTCCCCGGCTTCCCCGGCTCCTCCGGCTTGCCGGGCTTGCTCGCCGCCGTCACCGACAGCGTGGCCGGGTCGAGTTCCTGCCCCTCCTTGTACATGCCGTTGAACGCTTCGGCGCCCTTGGCGGTCAGCTTGACGGGGATCTTCGCGAACGTCATCGCGCCGCCCGTGCCGCTCCCCGGCCGCACGCCCGACAGGTCGAGCGAGGCCAGCGCCACGTCGTCCTGGGTCCTGCCCGCCGCCGTGACGTCCGCGGTGATGGCCCCGGTCCTGCCCTTGGTGGCCACCTTGAGGTCCGCCAGTTCGATGTCGAAACCGTGCGCCTTCGAGGTGAAGCGGACGCTGCCCTTGAAGGTGGTGGCGACGGCGTGGGTGCTCATGTCGTACGTGCCGGTGCCGCCCGTGAAGGTGAACGGGCCGTTGTCCGGGGCCTGCCGGGCGCCGTCGGCGGTGGTGATGTCGCCGAGCGCCATGCCCTTGACGTACTTGCGGAAGGATTCCTTGACGCCCCAGTCGAGCGTGCCGTTCTTCAGCTCCAGTTTCGGTGCCGCCGCACCGGCCGCGGGGGCGGCCGTGGCGGTGGTCGGCAGGCACAGGGCCGCGGTGGTGGCGGTGGTGGCGATGGCTGCCGCGAGGGCGAGCGGGCGGCGTATGGCGGCCATGGTCGGTGGCTCTCCTTGGGTGGGGGTGCGGTGGGGTGGGGCGGGGTCAGTCCTGCGGGGGCGCCGTGGATGCGGTACGGCGGCGGGCGCGCAGGACGAGGAACGCGGCGACGGCGACGAGCAGCACGCCGGCCGTGACGAGGAGGGTGACGGTGCGGGCGGAAACCGGGGCGGAGTCGGCGGACGGTGCTGCGGCGGCCGGGGCCTGGTCCGCCCGCTTCCCGTCCCCTGCGGCGGCCTTCGGGTCGGTGCCGAGGTCGGGGAGGGCGGGGAGCGCGGCCTTCTTGTCGACGGCCACGGCGAGCGAGACGGGGTCCATGCCGGTGCCCGCGCTGTACATGCCGCCGAACGCCTTCGCGCCGTCGGCGGTGAGCTTCGCCGGTACTTCGGTGAGGGTGATCAGGCCCTTCTCCGGGGTGAGCCGTTCGGCGTCGAAGGTGGCCAGCGGGGTGTGTGCGCTGCGCGTACCGCCGCTGGTGACATCGGCGGACAGGGTGCCCCGGCCGTCCTTCACCTCGACCGAGACGGCGGTCAGGGTCAGGTCCAGGTTCCTGCCGGTGAAGCGGAGGGTTCCGGCGAAGTCCGCGTGCAAGGTGCCCTTTTCGGCGTCGTACGTGCCCTTGCCGCGCGGGAAGCGGAACAGCGCGCCGCCGTCCTGGGCACCGTCGGAAAGGTGCCAGGAGCCCTTGGCGATGCCGCCGGTGACGTACTCGCGGAAGGTGCGGCGCACGCCCCAGTCGACGGCGGCGTCGGCGAAGGTGCCGCGCGGCGCGTCCGTGTCCTTGCCGTCGTCCGCGGACGGGGTGGCCGTCGGGCTGGGCTCCGCCCCGGCCCGTACGTCCGCCGACAGGCTCACCGGGTCGAGCCGCGTGCCTTCCGTGTAGTACCCCGCGAAGGCCCGCGCGCCCTGCGCGGTCAGCTTCGCCGGGACGTTGGTGAGCGCGATCGGCGTGCCGCCGCCGCGCGTGTCGAGGCCCCCGAGGTCGAGGGTGGCCAGCGGCACCCGGGCGGCTGTGGTGACGCGGCCGGTTCCCTTCTCCTTGCTGGTCATGTCGGCGAAGAGGGTGCCGCGGCTGTCGGCGACGGCGACCTGGGGGCGGCTGATGGTCAGGTCCAGTTCGTACGAGCCGTCCGGCTTGCGGTGGCCGGTGAAGTGGACGCCGCCGGAGAAGCCGGCCGTCAGGGCGCCGCTGTCCGGGTCGTAACCGCCGGTCGCGGAGTGGAAGCGGAACCGGCTGTCGCCGACCGTGGCGGCGCCGCCGGTCAGGTTCCAACTCCCGTGCGCGATGGGCCCGGTGACGTAGGACTGGAAGGAGGATTTGATGCCCCAGTCCAGCCGTCCGCCCGCCACCGTGCGGGCCGCCGCCTGTGCGGTGTCCGCGGGCAGTGCGGGGAGCAGCGTGCCCAGCAGCGCCACCAGGAAAGCGGCGGTGAGCACGCGGGAACGGCCGCGCACGCGGCCGCCGGCCGGTCTGAACGGCAGCATCGGGGACCCCTCCAGGGCTAGCGATTAAGGTAAGGCTAACCTAAGGTGAGCCTGGCCGGATACGGAACCCCGGGAGTCGCCCCGAGCCTCCCCGGCACCACAGGGCCGGCCCAACCGGCGTACGCAGAAAGGCGGGACAGTGACAGCAACCATCCGGGGGCCGGTCCGCCGGCGCCTTCCCCGGGGGCCGGTCCCCCGGCACCTGTCACACCCCGCCGCGGCGCTCGCCGCCGTCCTGGCCTTCGCCCTCGCACTCACCGGCTGCGGCGGCGGCACGGCCGCCGCTCCCCCGGACCGGCCCGCCGCCACCCCCGCCGCCGACCGCGTCGAGCCCCTGTCCGGCCCCGCGCCCCGGCCCGCGCTGCCCGCGACCGTACGGTCCGCCGACGGCCACGACGTGACGGTCCGCAAGGCCGACCGGATCGTGCCGCTCACCGGCTCCCTCTCGGAGATCGTCTTCTCTCTCGGGCTCGGCGGCCGGGTCGTCGCACGCGACATCACCGCCACCTTCGACCAGGCGGAGAAGCTGCCCGTGGTGACCCGCGCGCACGACGTGTCGGCGGAGAACGTGCTGTCGCTCAAGCCGGACGTGGTGCTGGCGGACACCTCCACGGGACCGGCCGAGGCCATCGGCCAGATACGGGAGGCCGGTGTCCCGGTCGTCACGCTCAAGCCCGCGACCCGGCTGGCCGACGTGGACACCCGTATCGACGCGGTGGCGGCGGCACTCGGCGTACCGAAGGCGGGCGACGCGCTCAAGGCGCGCACCGACGAGCGGATCAAGGCCGTCCGGAAGGGCGTTCCGCACGGCGGCGCGGCGGGCGGCCGGCCCCGGGTGGCCTTCCTCTACCTGCGCGGCTCGGCCTCCGTCTACCTCATCGGCGGCGCCGGGTCCGGCGCGGACTCGCTGATCGAGGCGGCGGGCGGCGTCGACGCGGGCAAGGAGTCCGGCCTGAAGAAGGACTTCACGCCGATCACGAGCGAAGCGCTGGCGAAGGCCGCGCCGGATGTGATCCTGGTGATGCGCAAGGGGCTGGAGTCCGTCGGCGGGATCGACGGGCTGGTGAAGATCCCCGGTGTGGCGCAGACACCGGCCGGGATGGACCGGCGGGTGGCCTCCATCGACGACGGCGTACTGCTCAACTTCGGGCCGCGCACGGACACAGTGCTGCGCTCCCTGGCCCAGCAGATCCACACCAAGGGAAAGTGAGATGACGGCACTTCCCCGCGAGGACGCGGCCCCCACCTCACCCCGCGACACCACGGCCGCCACCACCGCGCCCCGCCCGGAAGCCACCCGCGACCGGCCCCGCCGCTCCCGCACCGCCCTCCTCACCACCGCCCTCGCCCTCGCCCTCCTCGCGGGCTGTCTGCTCTCCGCCGGGCTCGGCGCGTACCGCATCCCGCTCGGTGATGTCCTCGGCTCGCTGCTGCACCATCTCGGCCTGGGCGGCGCCGAGTTGGACCGGGTGGGCGAGAGCGTGCTGTGGAACGTGCGGCTGCCGCGCGTCGCCCTCGCGCTGCTCGTCGGCTCCTCGCTCGGCTGCGCGGGCGCCCTCATGCAGGGCGTGTTCGGCAATCCGCTGGCCGAGCCGGGCGTCATCGGCATCTCGTCGGGCGCGGCGGTGGGCGCGGTCGGCGCCATCGCCCTCGGGCTCGGCTTCCTCGGTACGTGGACGGTCCCGGCCTGCGCGTTCGCCACCGGCCTGCTGACCGTACTGATCGTCTACGCGCTGTCCCGCTCCGGCGGCCGCACCGAGGTCGTCACCCTGATCCTCACCGGAATCGCGGTGAACGCCTTCGCGGGCGCGCTGATCGGCCTGTTCCTCTTCTTCGCCGACAACGCGCAGCTCTCGCAGATCACGTTCTGGCAGCTCGGCTCGCTGTCGCAGGCCGTGTGGCCCAAGGTGCTGGCGGTCCTGCCGTGCGCCGTCGCCGGGCTGGCCGTCGCCCCCCTCTACGCCCGCAAACTGGACCTCCTGGCGCTCGGCGAACGCCCGGCCCGGCACCTCGGCGTGGACGTGGAGCGGCTGCGCGTCGTCCTCATCCTGGTCGTCGCCCTGCTCACCGCGGCGGCCGTGGCGGTGGCCGGCGTCATCACCTTCGTCGGCCTGCTCGTACCGCACCTGCTGCGGATGGCGGCCGGCCCCGGGCACCGCTTCCTGATCCCGGGCAGCGCCCTGGGCGGCGCGCTGGTGCTGGTCGTCGCCGACCTCGCCGCGCGCACGGCGGCCCAGCCGGCGGAACTGCCGCTGGGCGTCCTGACCGCCCTGTTCGGCAGCCCGTTCTTCTTCTGGCTGCTGCGCAGGACCCGTCGCAAGCAAGGGGGCTGGGCATGAGCCGCGGCCGGATTCCGCTGCTCGGTACGTGGTTCGCGGGACGCGCCCGTACGCTCCCCGGGCCGGTGCCCGTGGGTACGGCGTACGCGCGGGCCGACGGGCTGGGCGTACGGCTGGGTGCGCGTACCGTGCTGGACGGGGTGGACCTGGAGGTCACCGCGGGCCAGGTGCTGGCGCTCGTCGGGCCGAACGGCGCGGGCAAGTCCACCCTCCTGGCGGCGCTCGCCGCCGACCTGCCCGCCGCCACCGGCGAGATACGCATCGACGGCCGCCCGGCCACCGCCTGGACCGCGCCCGAACTGGCGCTGCGCCGGGCGGTCCTGCCGCAGTCCGCCGCGCTGTCCTTCCCGTTCACGGTGGAGGAGGTCGTGCGGATGGGCCGGGCGCCCTGGTCCGGCACGGAGCGCGAGGACGAGGACGAGGCCGCCGTCGCGGAGGCGATGGCGGCGACCGAGGTGACCGGCTTCGCCGAGCGGCCCTTCTCCGCATTGTCCGGCGGTGAGCGGGCCCGGGTCGCGCTCGCGCGCGTCCTGGCGCAGCGCGCCCCGCTGCTGCTGCTCGACGAGCCGACCGCCGCGCTGGACCTGCGCCATCAGGAACTGGTGCTGCGGCTGTGCCGGGAGCGGGCGGCGGCGGGCGCCGCCGTCGCGGTGGTCCTGCACGACCTGGGGCTGGCGGCGGCGTACGCGGACCGGGCGGCGCTGCTGCACGACGGGCGGATCGCCGCGCAGGGGCCGCCCGCCGAGATGTTCGAGGCCGGGCTGCTGAGCCGGGTCTACCGGCAGCCGGTCGAGGTGATCGGCCACCCGCGCACCGGCACACCACTGGTCATGCCCTTGCGGGAGCGCTGACCCTTACCTTTGCCGGGGCATTGCCCTTCCGTGACCATACCGCCGACCACCCGTGACGGGCCCGTGGCCGGTGAGAGCGGGATCACTGGACAGTACGGGAATTGTTCAGGTAAGCCTCAGATAAGTTAGGTCGGCCTTAGTGGCCGAGCGCCGATCCTGCGCGGTCCCGCACCCTCGTTCCACCGCGGTCCGCGCCCCTGTCCCGTTCCTTCTCCGCACGCCTGGAGCCCCGTATGCGAGCCCTCCGCTCTGCCGCCCTCACCGCCGCCGTGGCCGCGGCCCTCACCACCGCCTCCGGCTGCGCGCAGAAGAGCGACGCGGCGGCGGACGGCGGCGGCGCACAGGACGGCGCGGTACAGGTGACGGCGACGGACGACGGCTGCGCGGTGTCGAAGAAGGAGTTCCCCGCCGGGCATCTGCGGCTCGCCGTCAAGAACAAGGGCACCAAGGTCACCGAGGTGTACGTCTACGCGCCCGGCGACCGCATCGTCACCGAACGGGAGAACATCGGCCCCGGCACCGGCGCGGACATCGTCGCCGAGATCGCGCCCGGCCCCTACGAGATCGCCTGCAAGCCCGGCATGAAGGGCAGCGGCATCCGGCAGAAGGTGACGGCGACCGGCAAGGGCACGGCGCCGGCCCGCGACCCGAAGCTGGACAAGGCGGTGGCCGCGTACCGCACGTACGTCCAGGAGCAGGCCGACCGGACGCTGCCCGAGGCGCGGAAGTTCGCCGAGGCGGTGAAGGCCGGGGACATCGAGGCCGCGAAGAAGGCGTACGCCGTCTCGCGCACCGGCTGGGAGCGCACCGAGCCGGTCGCCGAGTCGTTCGGCGACATCGACCCCAAGGTCGATGTGCGCGCCGACGGCCTGGAGGACGGGCAGCAGTGGACCGGCTGGCACAAGCTGGAGCAGTCCCTCTGGGAGAAGAAGGAGATCACCGCCGACGACAAGAAGCTGGCGGACCGGCTGATCACCGACCTGGAGGACTGGCGAAAGCGCGTCGGCAAGGCCGAGATCACCCCGACCAGCATGGCCAACGGCGCCAAGGAGCTCCTCGACGAGGTCGCCACCGGCAAGGTCACCGGTGAGGAGGAGCGCTACAGCCACACCGACCTGAGCGACTTCCAGGCCAACGTCGAGGGCGCGCAGAAGGCGTACGAGCTGCTGAAGCCGGTCGCCGCCGAGCGCCGCCCGGAGCTCACCAAGGAGCTGGACAAGCAGTTCGCGGCGATCCGCGCGCTGCTGGACCGGCACCGCGACAGCGGCTCCCCCGACGGCTTCGCCGCGTACGACACGGTCGGCAAGGACGAGCGCAAGGAACTGTCCGACGGCGTCAACGCGCTCGCGGAGCCGCTGTCGAAGCTGGCCGCGGCCGTGGCGACCGCCAAGTAACGGCAGGAGGCGGGACGTCATGACGAACGGCGAGACGAAGAAGAGCGGTACCGAAGGCGCGGCGGGTCCGGCGGCGGAAGCCGGTACGGAAGGCGCGTCGGTGCCGGAGGCCGCGCAGCCCCGTACGCCCTCGCGCCGCGCGCTGCTCGGCTGGGGCGGTGCCGGGCTCGCGCTCGGCGCGGTCGCGGCCGGCGGTACGGCGGCGGCACTGCGCACCGGAAGCGACGCGGCGCCCGCCGCGGCAGCCCGGCCCGCCGAGGCCGTGCCCTTCCACGGCGCGCACCAGGCCGGTATCGCCACCGCCGTCCAGGACCGGCTGCACTTCGCGGCGTTCGACGTGAAGACCGACGACCGGGCGGAGCTGATCGCCCTCCTCAAGGAGTGGACGCGGGCCGCCGCGCGGATGACGGCCGGCTCCCAGATCGGCTCCGGCGCCATCGGTTCGCTCGCCGAAGCGCCGCCGGACGACACCGGCGAGGCACTGGGCCTGCCGCCGTCCCGGCTCACCCTCACCTTCGGCATCGGCCCGTCGCTGTTCGAGTCCGGGGGCAAGGACCGCTTCGGCCTGCGGGACCGGCGTCCCGCGGCGCTGGTGGACCTGCCGCGGTTCCCCGGCGACAACCTCGACCCGGCGCGCGGCGGCGGCGACCTGTGCGTACAGGCGTGTGCCGACGATCCGCAGGTCGCCGTGCACGCGATACGCAACCTGGCGCGGATCGGCTTCGGCAAGGTCGCCGTGCGCTGGTCCCAGCTGGGCTTCGGCAAGACCTCCTCGACGACGCCCGACGCGCAGACCCCGCGCAACATGTTCGGCTTCAAGGACGGCACCCGGAACATCGCGGGCACCGACACCAAGGCCCTGGAGCAGCATGTGTGGGTCGGCGCGCGGGACGAGAAGGGCGGCGGCGCGTGGATGGCCGGCGGCTCGTACCTGGTGGCGCGCCGCATCCGGATGCACATCGAGACCTGGGACCGCACCTCGCTGCGCGAACAGGAGGAGATCTTCGGGCGGGACAAGGGCGAGGGCGCCGCGGTCGGACGGAAGAACGAGCACGACGCGCCGCACCTGCCGTCGATGCTGCCGACCTCGCACGTACGCCTGGCGCACCCGGACTCCAACGACGGCATCCGCATCCTGCGCCGCGGCTACTCCTTCACCGACGGCACGGACGGGCTGGGCCGGCTGGACGCGGGCCTGTTCTTCCTCGCCTACCAGCGGGACGTGCGCCAGGGCTTCATCCCCCTCCAGCAGCGGCTGGCGCGCAATGACGCGCTCAACGAGTACATCCAGCACGTGGGTTCGGCGCTCTTCGCGGTCCCGCCGGGCGTCGGCGGGGCCGGCGACTGGTGGGGGCGCGGGCTGTTCGCCTGACGGCGGCACCGTAAGGGAAAGGAAGGACCTCTGTGTTCGGCAACTACTTGATCGGCCTGCGCGAGGGCCTGGAAGCCAGCCTCGTCGTCTGCATCCTGATCGCCTACCTGGTCAAGACCGGCCGGCGGGAGGCGCTGCGGCCGGTGTGGCTGGGCGTGGGCAGCGCCGTCCTGCTGTCGCTGGTGTTCGGTGCCACGCTCCAGTTCGGCTCGCAGACCCTGACGTTCGAGGCCCAGGAGGCGCTCGGCGGCTCGCTGTCGATCATCGCGGTGGGCCTGGTGACGTGGATGGTCTTCTGGATGCGGCGGACCGCGCGGCACCTGAAGAAGGAACTGCACAGCAAGCTGGACGCGGCGCTCGCGATGGGCACGACGGCGCTGGTGGTCACCGCCTTCCTGGCGGTGGGGCGCGAGGGCCTGGAGACGGCGCTGTTCATCTGGGCGGCGGCGAGCAGCGCGGACGACGGCTGGCGCCCGCTGGCGGGCGCCCTGCTGGGGCTGCTGACGGCGGTGGCCCTGGGGTGGCTGTTCTACCGCGGCGCCGTGCGCATCAATCTGGCGAAGTTCTTCACCTGGACCGGCGGGATGCTCGTGGTGGTCGCCGCGGGCGTGCTGGCGTACGGCTGCCACGACCTCCAGGAAGCGGGGCTGCTGCCGGGCCTGTCCACGAAGGCGTTCGACCTGGGCGACGCCTACGAGGCGGACAGCTGGTACGGCACGCTGCTCAAGGGTGTCTTCAACTTCCAGCCCGACCCGACCGTCCTCCAGGTCACGGTGTGGGCGCTGTATCTGGTCCCCACGCTGGCCCTGTTCCTCGCCCCCGGTAGGGTTGCGCCGAATCGTGCCACCCCGGCGGCCGCCCAGGCCGCCCCGGCCCCGGTCGCCCCGAAGGAGCCCGAGCCCCATGACACGCAGGTCGCCGTTCCGGGTGCCCGTGACGCTGACCGCCGCGAGCGCGGCGCTGCTGACGCTGAGCGGGTGCATGACCGTGCACGGCGAACGGGAGATGCTGCCGGCGGTGTCGAAGGCTGAGGCCGCCACGGCGCTCAAGCAGTTCGTCGACGGGTTCAACGCGTCCAACAGCAAGCTGGACCCGAAGGTGAACCCGACGTACGAGACGGAGTCGCTGCTCGCCGTCGACCAGGCGCTCACCAAGGCGGGGCACGCGGTCAGCCCGCAGGGCAACCCCAAGTTCCCGCCGCTGACGCTGACCAGCCCGCACTTCGCCGTGCCCAGGCAGGCGGGCTGGCCGAAGGTGTTCCTCGCGGACGCGGTCAGCAACCGCAACAACACACGGTGGTTCGTGGTGTTCACCCGTGACGCGGTGGGTGCCAAGTGGAAGGCGAGCTACCTCTCGGCGCTGAGCGACAACCAGGTCCCGCAGTTCAAGACGGACCCGGACGGCTACGCCGAGGTGGTGCCGGCCGATGCCGAGGACTCCGGGCTGAAGATCGCGCCGGGCGAGCTGGGCAAGGCGTACGCGACGTATCTGAACACCGGCAAGGGCGAGGTGTTCGCGCCGGGGCCGCACACCGACCGGTGGCGCACGCTGCGCGAGCAGCAGGGCCGGCAGCCGGGTTCCCGTATCCAGTACGAGGACCAGCCGTCCGATTACGCGCCGGTCGCGCTGCGCACCAAGGACGGCGGGGCGCTGGTCTTCTTCTCGACGTACTACCACCAGCAGAAGACCGTCTCCGAGGGGTCGCGGATCAACATCCCCCCGGAGATAAAGGGGATCATGGACGGCCCGGCGAAGTCGTCCAACCGGATGACCTTCACGACCCTGTCGGAACAGGTGGTGAAGGTCCCGGCCGCGGGCACCGCGCAGAAGGTCGCCTTCCTCCACCGGCTGGAGGCGAAGACGTCCGCCAAGTCGCTGTAGCGGACGGCACCCGGCGGTGCCGCCGGATCAGCGGCCGATGGGCCAGGCCGCCGCTTCGTGGTCGTGGTCGTGCTGGTCGGCGTACTCGGCGCAGGCGTCGGTGAGCGATTCCAGCAGGGTCAGCGGGTCGGGCACCGGCCGCTCGGGGCCGCGCAGCCAGGACACCGCGGGCTGGTCGCCGGGCAGCCGGGAGGGCGGCAGGAGGACGTAGCTGCCGCGGCAGTGCCAGCGCAGGCCCGGATGCTCGTCCATGGTCTCCGGATGGCAGTCCAGCTCGCACGGCCACCACTCGTCCTCGTCGTCCGGGGTGCCGCGGGTGGCGGTGAAGAACAGCATCCGGCCCTCGCCGTACGCCGCGCCGCTCAGCGCGACCGGGCCGACCTCGACACCGGCCGCCTCCAGGCGCTCCAGCGCGCTGCGGCCCGCCTCGGCGGGGACGTCCAGCACGTCGTGGGCGATGCCGGTGGCGGTGATGAAGTTGGCCTGCGGATACGCGCGCGCCCAGCCGGCGACCTTCTCCCGGTCGGTGCTGGCGACGGTCTGCCAGCCGAAGGAGACGGGGTGCCGGCCGGGCGTGGGGCAGCCGATGCGCTCACAGGAACAGCCGTAGCCGGAGGGGTGGGCGGCCGGGGCGAGGGGGAAACCGGCGTCGGCGACCGCCAGCAGCAGGTCCTCGCGGCTCTGCGCCGCTGATCCCGTGTCCGTATCGCCGCCGTCCGAACCGCTCCTCGGCCGGCGAAGCCACTGGGAGAACCTGCTCTTGCGTTCCATCTATCCCCTCACTTCGAGCGGTGGTCTGGGATCAATGCTGCCACCATCCTCCTCCTCGGGTGACCGGAGTACCGATCCGGGGTGGCCGAAGAACGGGCAAATGCCAGCATTACGTCCGTTATCCACCCCCATTCGTTCTTCTTCCTTTACCTTCCGCTCCCCCGCGATACCCCCGCCCCTCATCCGGGTGTGCCGGACTCCCGCGCGCGGCGCGCGGGGCCGCCGTGTCAGGCGCGGGGCCGCAGCCCGGCGAGGGCCAGGTCGACCAGCGTGTCCACGTACGCGTACGTCAGCTCGCCGGTCCGCATCAGCCAGCGCTGCGTGAAGGGGCCCAGCACCATTTCGGTCGCCACCCGCACGTCCACGTCCGCCCCGATCTCGCCCCTCTCCTGGGCGGCCCGCATCCGCTTCACATAGACCTGGATGCCGGGCTCCAGCAGCCGTTCGACGAACCGGGCCGACAGCTCCGCGTCGTTCGCGCCGGCCACCGCGAGCGCGCGGTAGGGGGCCTGCCACTTCTCGTCGGTGAACTCGTCGACGGAGGCCCGCAGGACGAACTTGAGGTCGGCGGCGAGATCACCGGTGTCCGGCAGCCCGGCCTCGTACCCCTCGACGTCCTGGGTGAAGGCGTCCAGCAGGACGGCGGCCTTCGAGGGCCACCAGCGGTAGATCGTCTGCTTGCCGACGCCGGCGCGGGCGGCGATGCCCTCGATCGTCAGCTTGTTGTAGCCGACCTCGCCGACCAGGGCGAGGGCCGCGTCGTAGATGGCACGGCGGGAGCGTTCGCTGCGGCGCGTGGAGTCGGGCGGTGTCTTGTTGGCCATGGGGCAACCCTACCGACGGATGAGGCGAGACGTATCGTCTTGACAAGACGCAACGTCTCGTCGCAGACTTGCTCTCGAACGAGACGAACCGTCTCGTTAGTCAGTGGACGCACCGGACGAAGGAGACGACCCCATGAGCAAGGGAAACGCGGGCGGCATGCTCGGCGTCGGCGGCACCCGCAGCAAGCTCTCCCGCGGCACGCTGCGCGGCGGCCGGGGCGGCGGCGGGGTCGGCGGCGGCACCGACCCGATGGCGCAGCGGCGCGCCCTGCTGCGCAAACTCCAGGAGCAGCGCGGCGACGGGCAAACCCGTCAGGGGTGAAAACCACCCGAACGGATCACTGCGGAACGGCTCCTCCCGGTGGACGATTTGAGCGCGTACGTGTCCCGTACGCATCCCGCGTCCCGTCCACCGTGAGGAGCCTTCCTTGCGTACACCCCGGCGCAGCGCCCGGCCCCGGCGCTATCTGATGTGCCCGCCGACCCACTTCAAGGTCAGCTATTCCATCAACCCCTGGATGGACCCGGACAAACCCGTCGATCTGCCGCTGGCACTCGCCCAGTGGGAGGTGCTGCGCGACCGCTACCGCGCGCTCGGCCACACCGTGGAGGAGCTGCGGCCCCGCCCCGACCTGCCGGACATGGTCTTCGCGGCCAACGGCGCCACCGTCGTGGACGGCCGGGTGCTCGGCGCGCGGTTCGCCTTCGAGGAGCGGCGCGGCGAGGCCGCCGTACACGCCGCGTGGTTCCGGGACCACGGCTTCGCGGAGGTCCGCGAGCCGCAGAACGTCAACGAGGCGGAGGGCGACTTCGCGGTCACCGCCTCCTGGCTGCTGGCCGGGCGCGGCTTTCGCAGCAGTCCGCTCTCGCACGCCGAGGCGCAGGAGTACTTCGGCCGCCCGGTGATCGGCCTGGACCTGGTCGACCCGCGCTACTACCACCTCGACACGGCGCTGTGCGTGCTGGACGACACGACGGACTCGGAGGTCATGTACTACCCGGGCGCGTTCTCGGCGGGCAGCCGTGCGGTGCTGGCCCGGCTGTTCCCGGACGCGCTGATCGCCTCGCGCGCCGACGCGGAGGCGTTCGGGCTGAACGCGGTCAGCGACGGCCGGCACGTCCTGCTCCCGCAGGCCGCGGTGGGGCTGTTCGAGCCGCTGCGGGAGCGCGGGTACGAGCCGGTCGGCATGGACCTGACCGAGCTGCTCAAGGGCGGCGGCAGCGTCAAGTGCTGCACGCAGGAGCTGCGGCCCGCGCCCGCGTAGGAGTCAGCCGGCCGGCTCCCAGGCGTCGCCCCACTCGGCGTCGCGGGCGGCCTTGTAGCGCTCGCCGTGCCGCTTGGTGACCGTGTCGCGCCGCAGTCCCTGCTCCGTGCAGAGGTCCAGCAGGACCTGGCCCTTGCGGAGCTGGGGCCTGCGGACGATACGGGCCGTGGGAGCACCGGCCGGGGACCCGTCGGCCACCTCCGGCCGCACCGCCGCGACATAGCTGAACTTCTCGTCCTCGTACGGCAGCGAACCGCCCTTGACCTGCCGGTGCAGCGAGGAGCGGGCCACCCGCGCGGACATGTGGCACCAGTCCTCGCCCGGCGCGATCGGGCAGGCGCCGCTGTGCGGGCACGGCGCGACGACGCGCAGCCCGGCGTCCGTGAGCTGCTCGCGCGCCTCGCGGATGCGCAGATAGCCGTCCGGGGTGCCGGGCTCGATCAGCACGACGGCCTGCGCCCCGGCCGCGGCGGCGACGACGGCGCGGCGGTCCTGCGGGCGCAGCTCGCCGAGTACGTAGGAGACGGTGACCAGGTCGGTGCCCTCGGGGACGGTCATGCCCGCGCCGATGACGCGGCGCTGCCAGTCGGTCTCCGGCAGCACGCCGGCGGCCAGCTCGCGGCCCAGGTCCAGGGCCGGTTCGGCCCAGTCGTAGACGGTCGTGCGGTGGCCGGACCAGGTGGCCGCGACGGCCCAGCTCGCGGCGCCGGTGCCGCCGCCGATGTCCACATGGGTGGCGGGCGACCACTGCGGCAGCCGCGCCGCGAAGGCGTCCAGGGCGTGGCGTACGGCCTCGAAGGTCGCGGGCATCCGGTAGGCGGCGTACGCGGCGACATCGGCGCGGTCCCGGAGCACCGGGGCGTCGGTCGGGGTCCGGCCGCGGTAGTTGGCGATCAGCCGGTCGACGGCCCGCGCGGCCTGCGTGGGCGGCAGGCCGTCGAGCAGGCCGGCCAGTGCGGCGCGCAGTTCGTCGTGCATTCCGGCAATTTTACGGGGCCGGTGTGACAGCCGTGCCGTAGCGCCCGTACGCCCCTAACCGAACGCCTGGCTGCCCGCCCGCGCCGCCCGCGCCAGCCGGGTCGCGGCCGCCGCCCGCGGCGCGCTGCCCGCCTCGCGCCGCCGCGGGTGCACCGTGTTGGCCAGCAGCACCAGGAACGTGTCGGTCGCCCGGTCCAGCACCAGGCTCGTCCCGGTGAACCCGGTGTGCCCGGCCGCGCCGCGCCCCGCCAGCTCGCCCATGAACCACGGCTGGTCCACGCCGAAGCCGAGCCCCGGCGGGTCCAGCAGCAGCGCCACCGACTCCGCGCCGAGGATGCGGGCCGTGCCGTACGCGCCCCCGTTCAGCAGCGTCCGGCACAGCACCGCCAGGTCCTGCGCCGTGGAGAACAGCCCCGCGTGCCCGGCGACACCGCCCAGCGCCCACGCGTTCTCGTCGTGCACCGCGCCGCGCACCATGCCGCGGTCCGCCTTGGCCCACGGCCGCCGCTGGTCCTCCGTCGCGGCGACGCCCGCCGGGGCCAGCGGCCCGTACGAGGTGCTGGTCATGCCCAGCGGGCCGGTGATCCCCTCGGCCACCAGGGCGTCCAGCGGCTGCCCGGTGAGCCGTTCGAGGATCAGCTGGAGGGCGATGAGGTTGAGGTCGGAGTAGCGGTACGGGCCGCCGGGCGGCGCGGCGGGCGCGGCGGCCTCCTCCCACAGCAGGGCGAGTTGGGCCGCGCGCCCGCGCCGCTCGTAGAAGGGCAGTTCCGGGCGCAGGCCCGAGGTGTGGGTGAGCAGGTGGCGGACGGTGATCCCGGGGGCGAAGCCCGGCAGCCACCGGCCCGCCCCGGCGGCGAGGTCCAGGCGGCCCCGCTCGGCCTGCTGCACGGCCACGATCGCGGTGTACAGCTTGGTCAGCGAGGCCAGGTCGAAGACGGTGCCGACGCGCATCGGCTCCCAGTGGTCGCGGGGCAGCTCCACGCCCCGGTCGCGCTCCGGGTCGTAGGCGGCGTAGCGCAGCGCCCAGCCCGCCGCCTCCTCGGCGGCGACCACCGGGCCGCGCCCGGCGAGCACCACCGCGCCCGCGCACCAGGGCGCGGGCCCTTCGGTCGCCTCGCGTACCCCCTGCACGAGGCGGTGCATCCACGCGGGGTCGAGCCCCGCGCGGGCGGGGGTGCCATGGCGCAGTCCCGTCACGTTCAGAGCTTGGTCCTCTCGCCGGTCCCGGTGGCGGTCTCCTCCCTACGCTGCCACGGGCGGCACATTCCCAGGAAGCTCAGCAGCGCCAGTACGCCGCAGGAGAGCTGCACGACGGCCATCGGTACGGCGGTGTGCTCGCCCGCGATGCCGACGAGCGGCGAGGCGACGGAGCCCAGCAGGAAGGTGGAGGTGCCCAGCAGCGCGGAGGCGGAGCCCGCCGCGTGGCCGGAGCGCAGCAGCGCCTTGGTGTTGGCCGACGGCATGACCAGGCCCATCGCGGACATCAGGACGAACAGCCCGGCGGCCATCGGCCACAGCCCGACCTCGCCGAAGACGCCGCCGGCCATCAGCAGCAGCGCCGTCGCGGCGGCCGTGATCAGGCCCAGGCCGATGCCCAGCACCACGTCCAGGCTGACCCGGCCGACCAGCACCTTGCCGTTGATCTGGCCGACCAGGACCAGGCCGACGGAGTTGACGCCGAACAGCAGGCTGAAGGTCTGCGGGGAGGCGCCGTAGATCTCCTGGATCACGAACGGGGAGGCGGAGATGTACGCGAACAGCGCGGCGAAGGCGAACGCGCCGACGATCAGGTAGCCGGAGAAGGACCGGTCGGCGAGGAGGGAGCGCATGGTGCGCAGGGCCTCGCCGAGGCCGCCGGAGTGCCGCTTCGCGGGCGGCAGCGTCTCGTGCAGACGGCGCCAGACCAGCAGCGTGAGCAGCACGCCGACCACGGTCAGGACGACGAAGACGCCGCGCCAGTCGGTGATCCGCAGGATCTGCCCGCCGATCAGCGGCGCCACCACGGGCGCGACGCCGGAGATCAGCATCAGGGTGGAGAAGAAGCGGGCCATCGCCACGCCGTCGTACAGGTCGCGGACCACGGCCCGCGCGATGACGATGCCGGCGGCGCCCGCCAGGCCCTGGAGGAGGCGGAAGGCGATGAGCAGTTCGGCGTTGGTGGCCAGGGCGCACAGCGCGGTGGCGACGATGTAGACGAGCATGCCGATGAGCAGCGGGCGGCGGCGCCCCCACTTGTCGCTCATCGGCCCGACGACCAGCTGCCCCAGGGCCATGCCCGCGAGGCAGGTGGTCAAGGTGAGCTGGACGGTCGCGGCCGGGCTGTGCAGCGCCTCGGTGACCTCCGGCAGGGCCGGGAGGTACATGTCCATGGAGAGCGGCGGCACCGCGGTCAGGCCGCCGAGGATCAGGGTGACGAGCAGGCTGGTGCGGCGGGACGCGGCGGGCGGCGCCGCCACGTCCCGCTCGGCTATCGGAACGCTGTCCTGGGTATCCGTCGTTCCGGTACCGGGGTCCGTCATGAGTGTCTCCATGGATGATTGATGGCTTGACCATGGTGTCATGCACGGAACGGCTTCCGGCGCCCTTTCGGCCAGAACCTTGGACGGGGGTCCACGGTCCTACGACCGGACGCGGGCCCCTCTGCCGTACGGCGATCAGGCCGGCTTCAGCCCCGGGTCCCCCGCCTCGGACACGAACGACCCCGCCGTTCTCACCGGCGCCCCCGGCTTGGTCACCGCCGACACCGTCCGGAAGTCGGCCCGCGCCTTCTCCCGGTCCAGCGTGACCGTCACATAGCCGCGGCGGCCGTTGTAGAACTTCATGTGCGGGTTGGCGGCCATGTACGTGCCCCAGTTGGCGGGCTTGTCCGCGCCGTCCTCGCCGCTCGCGATCGAGGTGGTCACGAACTCCACGCCCACGGTGCGTGACTTCTCGTTCCTGAAGTCCCGCTTCACATCGAACGCGTAGTGCACGTGCACGTCGCCGGTCAGCACGACCAGATTGTCCACGCCCGCCGCCTCCGCGCCCTTCAGCACCCGCTCGCGGGAGGCCGCGTAGCCGTCCCAGGAGTCCATGCTGAGCTTGTAGCCGGGGCCGGTGGCGTTGCGGCGCTCGGAGAAGGTGACCTGCTGCGGCAGCACGTTCCACAGCGCGGAGGACGACCGCCAGCCGTCGATCAGCCAGCGCTCCTGCTTCGCACCGGTCAGAGTGCGCCTGGGATCGGTGGACTCGGGACCCGGGGTGCGCCAGCCGTCGCCGTACGCCTGGTCGGAGCGGTACTGGCGGGTGTCCAGCACGTCGAACTGGGCCAGCTGCCCGAAGTGGATACGCCGGTAGAGCTGGGCGTCCGGGCCGTGCGGCTGCTGCGGGCGGCGCAGCGGCTGGTTCTCCCAGTACGCGCGGTAGGCGGCGGCCCGGCGCAGCAGGAACTCGCCCTTGGGGTCGTTGTTCTCGCTGATGTCGTCGGCGTAGTTGTTCTCGACCTCGTGGTCGTCCCAGGTGACGATGAACGGGTGCGCGGCGTGCGCGGCCTGGAGGTCGGGGTCGGACTTGTAGAGCGCGTACCGCAGCCGGTAGTCCTCCAGCGTCACCGTCTCGCGGTTGAAGCGCGCGGGCAGCTTGCGGTCGGTGTACTTGCGGGCGCCGCCCACGGCGTCCACCGGGTACTCGTACAGGTAGTCGCCGAGGTGGAAGACCACATCCAGGTCCTCCTTGGCCAGGTGCCGGTGGGCCGTGTAGTAGCCGTCGTGGTACGCCTGGCAGGAGACGACGCCCAGCCGCAGCTCGTTGTTCTTCGCGCCGCGCGCGGGGGCGGTACGGGTGCGGCCGACCGGGCTGATCCAGTTGCCGGCCCGGAAGCGGTAGTAGTAGACGCGGTCCGGCGCCAGGCCGGTGGCCTCGATGTGCACGGCGTGGTTGAACTCCGGGTGCGCGTCGGCCTTCCCGCGCCCGGCCAGGCGCTGGAAGCGCTCGTCGTACGCGACCTCCCAGCGCACCTGGACGCGTGCCTTGGGCATGCCGCTGCCGGGTTCGTACGGCTTCGGGGCGAGCCGGGTCCACAGCACGACGGAACCGGGCAGCGGGTCGCCGGAGGCCACACCGAGCGTGAAGGGGTTCTCGGTGATCTTGCGGGCGTCGGCCTCGGCCGCGGCGTACGCGACGCCGGTGCCCGGCAGGTTGGCCGCGAAGGCCAGCGCGGCGGCGGCCCCGGTGCCGGTGAGGAAGCGGCGCCGGGCGAGCCGCGCGGCGGCGTCCCGCATCTCCTGGCCGTGCGGTGCGCCCTGGGGCCCCTGTGCGGGCCGCGCGTCCTGCTCGTACTGACCTTGACGGGCCATCTGCCCCTCCCTGGGCCGGCCGGTGTTGTCACCAGCGATTGGAGGGGCGGAGGACGGCGTACCGCTGTCGCACGCTCGACGCACACATGACAAACCGGTGATCTCTGCGCCCGGTTCGGACGCCGCCGGACAAAGCCCCGCGGAACCGTACGAGCACGGCCGTCCGCCGCCCGCCCGGCCGCTCCGTAGGATTCGGGGCATGGCTGAACTGATGGGACGCGACGGCACGTGGTCCTTCGACGGCGAGCAGGTGCGGATCGTGCCGGGGCGGGAGCGCGGCGTGCACCGGCTGCGGCAGGATCTCGGCGAGATCTGCGTACCGCTCACGGCCCTGGCGGGCGTCGCGTACGAACCGGGGCGCAAGGGCGGCCGGTTGCGCCTGCGGCTGCGGGACGGCGCCGACCCGCTGCTGTACGTCACCGGCGGCGGCCTGCCGGACGATGCCGGCCCGTACCAGGTCGCCGTGGACCCGGACCGCACCGGCGTCGCGGAGTACTTCGCCGACGAGGTGCGCCAGGCCCTGCTGCTCGACCAGGTGGACACCGGGCCCGTCGACCGCTACCTGCTGCCGGGGCCCGCCGTGCCGCTGTCCGCCGCGGGCGTGGACGGGACGGCGACCTTCGACGGGGAAACGGTGCGCGTCGAATGGCGCTGGAACACCAGCGAGAGCAAGAAGCAGGCGGGCGCCCGTGTCTACTCCCTCGCCGACCTGGAGAGCGTGGAGTGGCGGCCCGCCGTCGGCCTGGAATCAGGCTATCTGCGCTTCCGTCCCAAGGGAGAGGCACCGAAGGCGAAGCCGGAGCACGACCCGAACGCCATCGAGCTGTGGGGCTTCAAGAAGGAGAGCGGACAGACGGCGCTGCTCGCGGCGGCGGTGGCGGTGCGGCTGCCGCATCCGTCGGGTGGGAGCGCGGTGCCGGATGTGACTCCTGTTCCGGAAAAGGCGGCCGGAACGGGCGGCGGCAGCGGCGGGGAGGACGCCGATGTCCTCCTGCGGCGCCTGCGGGAACTGGGCGAACTCCACAAGGACGGCATCCTGACCGCCGAGGAGTTCGCCACGGCCAAGGCGGCGGTGCTCAAGGGGTTCCAGGGGGCGGGCTGAGCCGTACGGCCGCAGGGGCAGAGTGAGCCGTACGCCCCGCGCCCTACCCTGCCGCCATGACGACACCCGACACCCCAGGCACCGCCCCCGCCCCGACCGCCCTGATCACCGGCGCCGGTTCCGGCATCGGCCGCGCCGTCGCGCTGGCCCTCGCCGGGGCCGGCTGGTCCGTGGCGCTCGCCGGACGGCGCGCCGAAGCCCTCCAGGAGACGGCCCGCCAGGCGGCCCCCGGCGCGGCCGCCCTGTGCGTACCGTCCGACGTGACCCGCCCCGACGAGGTGGACGCCCTGTTCGCCGCCGTACGCGACCGCTTCGGCCGGCTGGACCTGCTGTTCAACAACGCCGGTACGTTCGGCCCGCCGGTGCCGCTCGACGAACTGTCGTACGCCGACTGGACCACGGTCGTCGACACCAACCTCACCGGCGCGTTCCTCTGCGCCCAGGCCGCCTTCCGCACGATGAAGGAGCAGCGCCCGCGCGGCGGCCGCATCATCAACAACGGCTCGGTCTCCGCGCACGCGCCGCGCCCGCACTCCGTCGCGTACACCGCCACGAAGCACGCGATGACCGGCCTGACCAAGTCGCTGTCCCTGGACGGGCGCCCGTACGACATCGCCTGCGGGCAGCTCGACATCGGCAACGCGGCCACCGAGATGACGGGCCGGATGCAGACCGGCATCCTCCAGGCCAACGGCACCACAGCGGTCGAACCGGTGATGGACGCGGCGGACGTGGCCCGCACCGTGCTGCACATGGCGCAGCTGCCGCTGGCGGCGAACGTGCAGTTCGCGACGGTGATGGCGACGGCCATGCCGTACATCGGCCGCGGCTGAGGGCCGCCGGGCGCCCCGCCGGCCACCGGCCGCCTTCCGGACTTCCCCGCGACGCGCTCCTGACAGACGGCGCGTCCGGTGGGACTCTTCCTGACGCACGTCCATCCGCACCGCTCATCTGCCGGGCCGCGGAACCCGCGGCCTGTAGTCGACGGCCGCGCGCTTCGCCACGCGGCCCCGCAGAAGGAGTCACGCGTGAGACGAATCGTCAGCACCTCCCCCGGCGCCCGTCGGCGCGGCGCGGCCCGTGCCGTCGCCGGTGCCCTGACCGCCGCCGGCGCCCTGCTCGTCTCGGCTCTGCAGACCGGCCCGGCCGGGGCGGTCGGTACGTCCGGCGCGGCTGCCGCCGCCAGCTCGCGGCCGGCCTCCTCCCCGTCCGCCGCCGCCGACTTCTGGACGGCCGAGCGGATGCGCGAGGCCACCCCGCTCGACCTGCTGTCCGCCGGGACCGAGGCGTCGGCGCGGCGCTCCGGCAAGGCGGCGGACACCGCGTCCCCGTCCGTACGGCGCGGCCCCGAGCGCACCGTACGCCCCACCCTCCCCGGCACCGGCGCGGCCGCGCCCGCCCCGAAGTCCTTCCCGCAGGCGGGCGGCCCGTGGACCGGCGGCGGCGCGGTGACGAACACCGCGGGGCGCGTGTTCTTCACCTACCAGGGCCGTACCGCCTCCTGTTCGGGCAACGCCGTCACCAGCGCGAACAAGAGCACGGTGATCACCGCCGGGCACTGTGTGAAGCTGAACGGCGCCTGGCACACCGACTGGGTCTTCGTGCCCGGCTACCACGACGGCCAGGCCCCGTACGGCAAGTGGCCCGCGTCCAAGACCCTCTCCACACCGCAGTGGACGGCGAGCGAGGACATCAACTACGACGTGGGCGCCGCGGTCGTCGCCCCGGTCGGCGGGCAGCGGCTGACCGACGCCGTCGGCGGCCAGGGACTGGCCTTCAACACCGGCTACAACAAGCCGATGTACGCCTTCGGCTATCCGGCCGCCGCGCCGTACGACGGCAGCAAGCTGATCTACTGCAGCGGCAACACCATCAAGGACCCGCTGTTCTCCACGGACCACGGCATGTCCTGCAACATGACCGGCGGTTCCAGCGGCGGCCCTTGGTTCACCCAGTTCGACGAGGCCACCGGCGCGGGGTTGCAGTCCTCGGTGAACAGCTTCGGCTACACCTTCCTGCCCAACACGATGTTCGGGCCGTACTTCGGTGACGACGCCGAAAACCTCTACGACGAGGCGCAGTCGAGCTGATCCGCCCGCGCCCTCCCGGGCCGCAGCGCGCACACGCCGTCCGGAGGACGGGGCCGTCGCCCCGTCCTCCGGACGGCAGGCACCGCACACGGGGGTTGTTCCCCGGGAACTCCCGTTTCCGGGGACGGCTCGACCATTGACGCACACATTATGCAGAGAGCGATATACCCCGGGCTTTCTTCTCACCCTTTTCATGCTCTTCTCATGGGAAACTCATCGGCGCCGCACCGCCGATCACCATCGCGCGAACGGGTCCCACTCCCACCGATCTTGAATTACCTGTCCGGTTCCTTTCCTTGCGGAATGGAAGACGCCCGTTCCGTCCTTTCCGGTGCTAGCGTCCAGGGAGCAGAAGTGCACTCGGTGCACACCGGGTGCTTGCGTCCTTCCGATTCCCTGCCCGACCATCCGCCGCCGAGGGGACTTCCATGACAGTGGCTGACAACGGCACGAGCGGCGCCCCCGCACCGGCTCCCGAAGAAGTCGGCGCCATGTACGACCGGTACGGCGATCTGCTCGCCATGGTGCTCGGCAGCAGCGCCCTGCACGTCGGCATGTACGTACCGCACGGCGAGCGCACCCCCGTCACCTCCCTCCTCCAGCTGTCCGACCTCGCCCAGGACCGGCAGACCGAATTCCTCGCCGACGTGCTGACCGGCGGCGGCCTCCCGCACGACGCCCGCCTGCTCGACATCGGCTGCGGCACCGGCGGCCCGGCGATCCGGCTGGCGCAGCGCACCGGCGGCCGGGTCACCGGCATCACCGTCAGCAAGGCCCAGCTCGCCCGCTGCGAGGAGCGGCTGAGCACCGCGGGACTGGCCGGGCGGGTGGACTTCGCGTACGGCGACGCGATGCGGCTCGGCTTCGCGGACGATTCCTTCGACGCGGCCTGGTCGATCGACTGCTTCCCGCACCTGTCGGACCGGCCCGCCGGCCTGCGCGAGGCCCGGCGCGTCCTGCGCCCCGGCGGCCATCTGCTGCTGACCGAATTCGCCCGGCGCGGCACGCCCGCCGAGGAGGAGGTGGACGCCTTCACCCGGCTGTGGGCCTCCCCGCCGCCCACCGCCTTCGCGACACTGCTCGGCGAGATCGAGGAATCCGGTTTCCGTGTCGTACGGGTGCAGAACATGACGTCGAACGTCGCACTGTGCGGCGAACTGATGGCCGTCCTTTACAAGGAGCAGCGGGACGCCATACAGCAGCGTTTCGGAAAAGAGGCCACCGACCACACCGATCCGCTGATGGAGCCGTTCCGCACGTTCTGCCAGAAGCACCTGGACTATTACCTGCTGCTGCTCGGCAACCCGGAGAACTGACCCGTTCCCGGCGCTCCCCCTTTCGCTCCTCTCCCCCGCACCGATCCGAGAGCTGGCTTCCCCTATGGCCGCCAAACCGCCCTTCAGCCTGCCCCTTTTCTCCGCCTCTCGCGTCTCCCCCACCTCCCCCGCCTCGCCCGGTGCCGGAACGCTCCCGTTCCCCGCCCGGCACACACCGTTACGCGCCACCGGCGGCCGACGGCCACGCCGCCGTCACGAGTTCTGGCGCTCCCCCGAGGACCAACCCCCGTGGGCCCGGCCCGCGTTGCTCGGCGTGGCCGCGCTGGCCGGACTGCTGTACGCGTGGAACATCACCAGTAGCGGCCTGGCCCCGTACTACTCGGTCGCCGCCCGCAGCATGACGGAGAGCTGGAAAGCCTTCCTGTTCACCGCGTACGACCCGACAGCGACGATCACCCTCGACAAAATCGGCGGCTTCCTGTGGCCGCAGGCCCTTTCCGCCCGCGTCTTCGGCTTCCACGCCTGGGCGCTGACGCTGCCGCAGTGCATCGAGGGCGTCGTATCCGTCCTGGTCATGTACCGCGTCGTACGGCGCTGGCAGGGCGCGGCGGCCGGTCTCCTCGCGGCCGGACTGCTGACCCTCACCCCCGTGACCGCCTCCATGTTCGGCCACGCGATCCCCGACGCGGCCCTGTTCATGTGCCTGCTGCTGGCCGTCGACCGGTACCAGGCCGCGGTCGGCGGCGCGCGGTTGCGCTCGCTGGTGTGGGCGGGCGTATGGGTCGGGCTGGCCTTCCAGGCGAAGATGATGCAGGGCTGGCTCATCGTCCCCGCCCTCGCCATCGGCTACTTCATCACCGGCCCCGTCACCCTGCGCACCCGCATCGGCCACCTGCTGACCTCGGGGGTGGTGCTGTTCGCGGTGTCCTTCTCGTGGGTACTGCTGATGACATTCACGCCGAAGGACGTACGCCCGTACGCGGACGGCTCGACGAACAACAGCGCCTGGTCGATGGTCTTCGAGTACAACGGCTTCAGCCGGCCGGCGGAGAGCGGGCCCGGAGGGCCGGGCGGGCCTGCTGCCCGTACGGGCCCGGGCCCCAGCACCGCCCACGGCCCCGCCACCAAGAGCGACACCGAAAGCGCCGCTAAAGACGCCACCAAGAGCACCACACCCCCGACCACCCCCCACACCCGCAAAATGGTCAGCCTCGGCAGCGAGAAGAACACCTGGTACAAGCTGCTCACCTCCCGCTTCACCCCTCAGATCGGCTGGCTCTACCCCCTTGCCGTGCTCGGCCTCGTCCACGGCCTGGTGCTGCGCGGCAGGCGCCCCCGTACGGACCGGCTGCGCGGCGGCTACCTGATGTGGGGCGCCTGGCTGCTGACCACGGCGGTCGTGCTGAGCGTGGTGGACATCCCGCACACCGCGTACGTGGCCGGGCTGGCCCCCGCCCTGGCGGCCCTCGCCGCGGCGGGAGCGGTGACCCTGTGGCGCGTCCACCGCACCGCCGCGAACCGCTCCGCGCGCCTGCTCCTGCCCCTCGCTCTCCTGGCCGAAGCCGCCTGGGCGTCCTTCATCGCCTCCGGCCACCCGGATTTCGTCCCCTGGCTGATCCCGCTCATCGCCGTGGCAACGCTCGTCGCCGTTCCGGGCCTCCTGTCGTACGGCCGCGCCACCGGCCGCCGCCTGCGGCCGCTCGCCGTGACCAGCCTGGCCGCCGCCTGCCTCGCGATGTTCGCCGCCCCGGCGGCCTGGTCACTGTCCGTACTGGACCCCCAATACGCAGGCTCGTCGTTCGAGGCGCACGCGGGGCCCGGCGGCCAGAGCGCCGGCGGCGGCGCACCGGGCAGCGCGGTGTACGGCGGGGCGGGCGGCGCCTCGTACGACATGTCGCAGGCACCGCTGACCACCGGGCAGAAGCGCCTGCTCGACTACGTCCGGCGGCACAACGGCGACGCCACGTACACCCTCTCCGCCGACGGCGGCTGGGCGCGCTCCCGGGCGATCACCCACACCGGGCTGCCGATCCTGCCGCTCGGCGGCTTCGCCGGGATGGCCACGTCGGTCACGCTCGCCGAGTACCGGCACCTCGTCGCCTCGGGCCAACTGCGCTTCGCCCTGCTCAACCCCTCCGTGGCCACCGGCGGCAAGGCCCCCGCCTCCGAGACCGCGAAGATCAACGCCTGGGTCCGCTCGGCCTGCACCAAGATCGACCCGAAGGCGTACGCAGCGTCCCCCACCGATCCATCCCTCCCCGAACCCCTCTACCGC
>NZ_LGCW01000025.1:0-99816 GCF_001279365.1 Streptomyces sp. NRRL F-5755
TGGTTGCTCGATACGGCCAGGCAACCCGGCGACCACGAGGCCCTCGTCGCGATCGGCGGCTCACCCCCACGAACAGCGCAGGGCACGGCAAACGCCCCCGGCTCGCCCCTGCGGCTACGACGAGGAGCCGATGTGGGTGCTGTCGCTTCTCGTGAACATCGAACACGGCCCTGCCGGGGCGCTGCCCGAAGTCACGTACATGCGCTGTCGGAACTCGTGAACAGAGCCACCGACGAGCCGAGCACGACCACCGTGGGGCGAAACCGGCCCCAGACCGGCCAATTACGCAGCCCGCATGCGGAGCGGGGGCCGCACCACACCTCCAACTCGATCACCCAAGCCTCCTGCGCCCTTCAACTCCCTTTCACAAGAGACCGACGACATCGACGGCGCAGGTCCACCGCCTGCAGGTAGTAGCGTGATCAGGTCAGTAGGCTTCCACCTCAAACACCCCTTAGGTCGAAATGCCGGAGTTCTCGAAAGTGAGTAAGAACCCGCGCTCCGCCAGGTAAAACTGCTGGTCGCGAACTGTGGTCCCCGCGCGTGCGGGGGTGGTCCCGTCGCCCGCCGCGGCTCGAAGTTCATGCAGTCGTGGTCCCCGCGCGTGCGGGGGTGGTCCCTCGCCCTCCGCCGCCAGCTCCAGGAACACATCGTGGTCCCCGCGTGCAGGGCTGTTCCCGGCTTCTATTGCTCGATCCTGGCGGCTCCCGAGTGGGCTCCGCATGGGTGCGCGACTGGTCCCGGCCATCAGGTCGCCGGCAAGGGCACGCTGCAGTCCCCTCTTGTGCGGAGCTGACCCGGATGCCGCGGAGGGCGGGGCCTTCGGTACACCGCCGCCGGCGGCCGACTGATCGTCGCCGACGCGGTTGGTGGAAGCTGCCGCCACCTGCTCGCTGATCACTCGGCCTCACCCGCGCCGAAGCTACCCACCCACGTCGCACCGTCATCATGAACGGCGACTTCGACCTCTCCCGGCACTCCCAGACCGAACGCAAGCACCGCCCCGCCCCACTGTCCCGGCCCCGGAGCCGATCCCCCGATCAACGGGGCTGCGCCCCCACCGCCTGATGCCGACCTTCACCCTAGGAATCCGCGCCCAAGACCCTTCGCAACCGTCAGGCCCTTCCCTGAAGGGACAAAGAGACACAGAGGCACGTCGCATGGCCGACTCGAAGGCGTGACGGTCGCGACTGCATTCTGACCGCGAAACGGGCTCCGGGGCTGAGGCCGAGCGGAGATGGCAACGAGACGGCGCTCGGTGCGGGTGGGGGGTGCCTTCTCCAACGGCCGTGGGAGCATCAACCAGGACCCCCACTCCGGCACCGCCCCAAAACCCCAGGTCACCAGGGGTCAGGGGGCTCGACCGGGCCACACAAGCCCGCGTTTGCCTCACCACACCGAGGCAAACGCCTCACGTAAACGATCTCTCCAACCACGTTTCCGCAGCTCAGATCGATTCTTCTGGTGGGGCGGGTGGGACTCGAACCCACGGCCGACGGATTATGAGTCCTTTTCGGGTCTTCCGACCGCTGCTTGATCCTGCTTTGGATTTCCGAAACGCGCAGGCCAGAGCCCTATTTGTGTTCGTCGGCGTCCGCCCGCTTCCTTATCCTTCCGAGTCCTTCCGTCCACTACGAGTCCACTACGAGTCCATCAGTGCCCGTCTTCGGCCTACGACCGCAGGCACCGCTGAACTGTTCACGCAGATAGCCAACTTCATGGGACGGAGAATCGAACTCCGGCGCAGCGGAGTGCCTTACCGATGAGGCGAGTTCTCACCTCCTGTGCCCGGAGGTGGAGCAGCGCGGCTTTTCGCAGGTCAGCCGCCTACAAACAGGATACTCCGTCCATGCTTGAGAAGCCCCGGAAAAACGTCGCGAGCGCCGCGCGCCCGGTGGACACGGCCATTGCCCCTGAGACTCCGCGTCCCAGGGGCAGTGCCGGGCGGGGCTACTTCACTTCTCCTGGTACTTGAAGTAGGTGAGCGGGGTGCTGGACTTCGGGGACTGGACGTAGACCCGGGCGGGAATGGCGATCAGGCGCTCCTTGTCCTTTGCACTGGATGTCGGGTCCCCATGCCCGTAGGCGAGGATGTAGCCGACGTAGTACGCGCCATCACGCCGACCCTGCAGGCTGCCCTTCACGTCGCTCGGGAAGTCAGCCTCGGTCGTGTCGTCCGACTGCAGCGTGTTTCGCTTGGTCGAGGTGGAGGAGTAGCTGTAGGCGAAGTTGAACTCAGGGCCGGCCTCACCCCCTATTCCTCCCTTCTCGGGCGACGAGGTGATCTTGCCGGCGACCTTGCCGCCCACCGACCAGCCGGCAACCTCGCTCTTTTCGTCGGTGATCTGATGCGAGGTCTTGAAGGTCTTCTTGCCTCCGCCGGCGAGGGCGCCGCCGCCCCCGGTCTTGGGGTACTTGGACTCGGGTGCTGTGTCGAGCTTTCCTACGAACATGCACGGTGACACCCCGGCGGTATTCAGCGTCCCACCTCCGGGGGTCTTCCCTGCGCAGTAGTTCGGGGCAGGGTTCTTCCGGCCGTCCTTCCAGATGTCGTCGTCATGGGTGTTCTGGCGGACCTCGGGCTCGGTGATTGATGTCTTCACGAGCTGCATGGCGGCATCCTTGAGATACCCTTTGTCATTTTTCGTGTTCGGGTCATCCACGTACTTCTGCGCCGCCGCCTTGGCGTCCGCGACCGCTTCCTTGGAGTCGTACTTCGGCTGCACATCCCGCTGTTCAACGGACGTGGTGTTGCCCTTCCCGTCCTGGACGCCCTTCGGGTAGCCCATCACGCTCTCCTTGGGCTCAACGGGCGCCCACCTCTCCAGATCCGCGGTGATGTCGGCTTCCGAAGTGTAGATCTTTTTGTTGTCGATCGGCTTCTGGTCATCGGCAGCCACGGCCGGTGACGCGCTGCCCACCAAGGGCGCCGCGACCAGCAAGGCCGCGGCCAGCACTGCGGCCCTACCAGCCGTGCGGCCGGCCGCCCGGCGCGGAGCGGAAACTGAATTCATCATGGCGAGATCTCCCTTACGGCGTGCAAGGTGGAGCCATACGGCAACACCGGCAACGGACCGGCCAGAAGAGGCCCCAAAGGGGGCGATCGCTACCGCCCTGCCCGCTGGATGTTCGCCAGCAGAACCCAGCAGCGGGGAATTTTCAAGATATTCAGTAAAATTCTTCGGTCAGCCACGACTAAGCCGGGGTCTACCACGAGAACAAGAATCCGCACCGAAAGGAAAACAGTGACGCAACCACGAGATGCGACCAGGGCCAGACAAGAATCGATCTTAGTTCCTGCCTTCGAACTGGAGCCGTTGAAGTGCGTTGGCTCATTGTGTTAGCCTCGAACTTTCGTGTCGGCTCATCAGGCCAACTGGGGGGCCGTTTCGCTTTGTTGTGACGGGTGCGGGCAGGCTGACGGCCCGGCTGTCGCGTCGGGTGGGCGCCGGGTTCCACGGCTCCGGCGGGGCGGTGCTACTCGTCGGGACGGGAGTCTGCTGGTCAGCCGGGGTTCGGGAAGGCGTCGAGCCTGGCCAGGGCGCTGGTGATCACGTCGGTCCAGGGCCAGTGGCCGGCGAATCTGAGGTGTCGGCGGCGGGCGGTGGTGACGAGCTGGGCGGAGGCGGAGAAGAGGCGGAGTCGTAGTCGGCGTGGTTCCCAGAGCCGGGCCTTCCCGGTCAGCGCGAGCACGGGCATCCAGGCGAGCAAGTCGAGCGCGATCTGGATGACCTCCAGCCAGATCTGGTTCTGGGCGGCGTCGTGCAGGGGCAGGTTGCGCAGGCCGGTGGCGCGGGCGTTTCGGATGCGGTCCTCGGCGCGGGCGCGTCGGCGGTGCCGCAGCTCCAGGGCCTCGATCTTCTCGCCGGTGGTGTTGGTGGCGAAGCAGGTCAGCCGCAGCCCGTCGGCGTCGGTGAGTCGCAACTGGGCTCCCGGGTGGGGACGTTCCTTGCGGACGATCAGCCGCATGCCCTTGAGGCAGTCGCTGCCCGCGTCGAGTTCGGCGACCCAGGCGCCGTCACGGATGGCTCCGCCGGGCTCGACGGCCACCGTCCAGGCGGAGGCGGGAACCTTCAGAACAGCCTGGTGGATGGCGTCGGTGATGGTCATTCCGACCGAGTAGGACAGCCACCGGCCGCGCTTGGCGAGCCAGGCCACGAACTCATGGGTGCCACCACCGGAGTCGGTTCGGATCAGTGTCTGGCGTCCGCGCCGGTACTTCTTCGGCAGCTGAGCCAGGGCGAGGTCAGCGGTCGCAATGTGATCGGCGGCTGTGTTGGAGCCGGCGTTCCCGGGCCGCAGCAGAGCGGCGACCGGCTCACCGCTGCCGCCCGGTCCGTGATCGACGAAGCCCATCAGCGGGTGGTGTCCGAAGGTCTTCTTCCAGGTCGCGGTGGCATCCTGCTTCTCGGAGTGCGCCAGTACGAGCACCCCGTCGATGTCCACGATCACCTGCCCGCCGGCGTCCGGGCCCGCCCTTCCTGCCAACTCCCACACATGGTCGCGGACTTGTGCCCGTGCGGAGCGGATCGCCGTCAAAGCCTTCGGCCCGGCCGACGCGAGGGCACCGATCAGGCGGGAGACGGTGGGATCCGAGGCCACCGCACCGAACACGGCCGGCTCGGCCCGCAGCATGCCCACATCGGCCAGGCAGTCACCGCCGAGCGCGACCGCCAGGGCCACATCCAGCAGAATCTTCCCCGGATCGTGCACCGCCCGCGCCTTGCGCCATGGCGCCAGCGCCGCCGATATCGCTTGATCCAGCCCGGACTTACGGATCGTCTCGACCAGCAGGACACCGCCGGCCTGCGAGACTACGGCGCGGCCGCCGCCCCCGACGCGGACACGTGGGTAGGAACCGATACCCGAGGCGCACCGAGCTTGGGTGAAGGCGGCCGGGAAGAAAGAGGAGCGCCGCGCCACCCGCCGAGCGTTCCTCGACGCGAACGCGGCGCTCCGCGAGGGCAAGAAGGGGCTGCGAAAGGTCACCTCCGCTGCCACCATGCACCGCATCAACGACACCCTACGCTCGGCTCTCTCCTGGGGGATCAAGCGCGAGCAGGCGTTCGCCAGGAACTGGGCGCAGCTCGTGGAGCTTCCGGCCGCGACCCGGCCGAAGCCGCTCGTCTGGACGCCCGAGCGCATCGAGCACTGGAAGCGCACCGGTGAGAAGCCCGGCCCGGTTATGGTCTGGACACCGGAGCTGACCGGCCAGTTCCTCGACTTCGTCACGGATGACTGGCTTTACGAGCTGTGGCACACCTTTATCTTCCTCGGGCCCCGCCGTGGCGAGATGGCCGCGCTGCCGTGGACCGAGGTCAGCACCGACGCGCTCTGGATGCGCATCTCCCAGCAGATCGTGGAAGTCGCCTACAAGCTGTACGGCGAAGCCCCCAAGGCCGACAGCGTCCGCACCCTGTCTCTGAGTCTGGAGTCCGGAGACAACCTGGTCACCGTCCGCGCGAAGCAGGACCGGAAGCGCGAGGAATGGGGTGACACCTACGTAGAGACCGGCCGCGTGTGGACGCACGAGAACGGCGAGGAGCTGCACCCCGACTGGATCTCCCGGCGCTTCGCCCGCCTCGTGGAACTGTCCGGGCTACCGCCGGTCCGCCTCCACGACCTGCGCCACCTGGCCGCCACCCTGTCTCTGCTCGCCGGCCAGGACATCAAGGTGGTGCAAGAGAAGCTGGGACACTCCTCGCGCCAGATCACCTCCGACACCTACACCAGCGTGCTGCCCGAGATGATGCGGGCCGAGGCCGAGTCGGTCATGGCCGTCGTCCCCCGAGATGTCCCATTCGAGATACGCACCCCACTGGTGATCCCCGAGAGCGCCTGGCAGGGCGACATCGCGGTCTTCTTCGCCCACGGCGCCAGGCAGTCAGGGGACACCTGGGCCGTCGGAGCGCAGATCCAGCCCGACTCCGGTCTCCTCGGCATGATCACCCTGACCGGACGGGGCCAGGACGACGCCGCCAACGCGGCCGTGAAGTGGATACGCGATCACTGCACTGCGACCGACTGGGAGCTGGTCCGGGTCGAGAACTTCAACGACCGCTATCCGGAGGAGCAGCGGTCGGACTTCTCGCTCACGCGCTTCACGGTCGCCCGCTCGGAGTCTCCGGGGGTGAACGGCTGGGCTCTACCGACGGGTCTGCCACCCACACCGTCGCGGACCGCCCGCCGGGCCTCCGGAGGGCGCCCGAAGGCGGCGTAAGGGGGTCCACTGTCCACTGAACCTGTCCCGTGTCCACTACGTGTCCACTGGATCTTGGTTTGGGCGGGTGAACGGTGGTTGCCACACCGGTGCGGCAACCACCGTTCTTACGTTTCCGCAGGTCACATCGTTTCTGCACAGACGTGCAGCGGTGGGGCGGGTGGGACTCGAACCCACGGCCGACGGATTATGAGTCCGCTGCTCTAACCGGCTGAGCTACCGCCCCGAAACGGCGCGCCGCGCACATTTGTGCGCGCCGTCTGCCGCAGCATAGCCGCTCATACGATCTGCTGCGCGGGTGGGTCCTCGTTGGGCCGCCATGCTCGTCCAAGAGGACTTGGATCACCGGGCGTTCGGTTCCCTCCGCACAGGAAAAAGGCCCCCGAGGGGGCCTTCTTCCGTCCTGCTCCCCCGACTGGACTCGAACCAGTAACCCTCCGGTTAACAGCCGAATGCTCTGCCAATTGAGCTACAGGGGACCGAGCTCCCCCGACTGGACTCGAACCAGTAACCTGCCGGTTAACAGCCGGCTGCTCTGCCAATTGAGCTACAGGGGATTGCTCTGTGTGCCTCGAATGCACTCCGATCCGGGGCTCCGGACGGCGTGCGCTCGCTGCTGCACATACATTAGCGCAAGCAGGGGGGTGCTCCGCCAATCGGTATGCCTGCGGGCGGTCCCGGATGATCTTCCGGTCCGCGGGTAGGCGGGCAGCACCGACCGGCGGACCGGCGGGGAGACGTGCTGTACGGCCCGGCCGATCCACGGGCGGGCGCGCAGTACAGACCGGCGGACCGACCGCACAGCGCGCGCGAGCGAGACCGACGAGAGGGAAGGTGGAGCGACGATGCGCTACCGGCTCACGTTCATGACGGGACTGGCCATCGGGTACGTGCTCGGCACCAAAGCCGGCCGGGAGCGCTACGAGCAGCTCCGTAAGAGCGCCCGGCGGATCACGCAGAACCCGGCCGTACGGAACACCGCCGAGTCCGCGGCGCTCGGCGGCCGCGAGGTGGCCACGAAGGCGTTCGACAAGGTGTCGGAGAAGGTCGGGGACCGGATGCCGGGGCCGGTGGCCGCGCGCATCCGTTCGCTGCGCGAGCAGCGCGGCGGCGATGCGGACGACTGGGGCACCAGCAATACGTGATCGCAGGGGCCGGGCGGCCGCCGGGTTCCCACCCCGTACAGCCCGTGAATCGGCCGTCCGCGCCCGCCTCCCCCGGCCACGGGGGTGTGAACCTGACGGCCGTCGCGTCCCGCGCATGGGGCATCATCTGGGGGCATGGGGATAGTCGCCGGGCTGGACAGTTCGTCCGAAAGCACACGGATCGTGGTCTGCGACGCGGACACGGGTGCCGTCATCAGGCAGGGGTACGCGCCGCACCCCGCCGAAAAGGGACACGAGATCGACCCGCAGGCGTGGCTGATGTCACTCGGCGAGGCCGCGGGCAACGGGCTTCTGGAGGGCGTGCAGGCGATCGGGGTCTCCGCGCAGCAGCACGGGATGCTGCCGCTGGACGCCGACGGCGCGCTCGTACGGGCCGCGCTGGTCGGCAACGACAAGCGGGCGCAGAGCGCGGCGGCCGACCTGACCGACGCGCTCGGCGGGCGGGCCGCCTGGACGCAGGCCGTGGGCGCCGTCCCGCACGCCGCCCAGCCGCTGACGAAGCTGCGCTGGCTGGCCCGTAACGAACCGGCGAACGCGGCGCGCGTCGCGGAGGTCCTGCAGCCGCACGACTGGCTGGTGTGGCAGCTGCTGGGGCGGCCGGCACGGCGTACGACCGACCGGGGCGGGGCCTCCGGGACCGGCTACTGGTCGGCGGCCGCCGGCGCGTACCGGCCCGATCTGGTGGAGCTGGCGCTCGGGCACCAGGTGCGGCTGCCGGAGGTGCTGGGTCCGTCCGGCACCGCCGGGTTCACGCCGGAGGGGCTGCTGATCTCCGCCGGTACGGGCGAGACGATGGCCGCCGCCTTCGGGCTGGGCGTCGGGGCGGGCGACGCGGTGGTGTCGCTGGGCGCCTCCGGCTCGGTCTTCGGCATCCACCACGAGGCGCTGGCGGACTCCAACGGCACGATCACCTCGTTCGCCGACGCGACGGGTATGCACCTGCCGGTGGTGCACACGAGCAACGCCGTACGGGTGCTGCGCGGCACGGCGGAGATGCTGGGCACCGATCTGACGGGGCTGTCCGAGTTGGCGCTGAAGTCGACGCCCGGCTCGTACGGGCTGGTGCTGCTGCCGTATCTGGAGGGCGAGCGGACGCCGCACCTGCCGCACACGGCGGGATCGCTGCACGGGCTGCGCCGCGAGAGCATGAAGCCGGAGCATCTGGCGCGGGCGGCCTTCGAGGGCATGCTGTGCGGTCTCGCGGACGCGCTGGACGTGCTGCGCGGGCGCGGTGTCGAGGTGCGCCGGGTGTTCCTGCTGGGCGCGGCGGCCGAGCTGGGCGCCGTGCAGGCGGCGGCGCCGGGGCTGTTCGGCGCGCAGGTCGTGGTGCCGCAGCCGGCGGACTATGCGGCGCTGGGCGCGGCACGGCAGGCGGCGTGGGCGCTGGGCGCGGCGCACGGCACGCTGGCGCCGCACGAGCCGCCGCGCTGGCCCGCGGCGGCCAGCCAGGTCTTCGAGCCGGGCGAGGACCTGCCGGTCGGGCAGGCGGTGCGCCAGCAGTACATCGCGGTGCGGGAGGAGAGCTACGCCGGGGCGTTCTTGTCGAGCCAGTGACCGTCGGGGGGTCGGTTGCGTCGGGTCGGTGACCGTCGGGCCAATGACCGTCATGCCAGTGACCGTCGGGGCAGTGACCGTCGCGGCAGTGACCGTCGGGGCAGTGACCGTCGCGGCAGTGACCGTCGCGGCAGTGACCGTCGGGGCAGTGACCGTCGGGGCAGTGGCCCTCGGGCCGGTGAGCCGCACTCCAGCTGGTGGCCTGTCAGCCCGGCGGCCATCAACCGTCGGCCACCGTCCCGGCCGGGACGGCCTCGCCACCCCGCCGTCAAGCCACCGACTAGTCCAGATACCCCCTGAGCTGATCGGCGAACGCGTGATCACGCAGCTTGTTCAGCGTCTTGGACTCGATCTGGCGGATGCGTTCGCGGGTGACGCCGAAGATCCGGCCGATCTCCTCCAGCGTGCGCGGGCGGCCGTCGACGAGGCCGTACCGCAGCTGGACGACCTTGCGCTCGCGTTCGCCGAGGGTGGAGAGCACCGCTTCGAGGTGTTCGCGCAGGAGCAGGAAGGCGGCCGATTCGACGGGGGACGCGGCGTCGCCGTCCTCGATGAGGTCGCCGAGCGCGACGTCGTCCTCCTCACCCACGGGGGCGTGCAGGGAGACCGGCTCCTGGGCGAGCCGCAGCACCTCGCTGACGCGTTCCGGGGGCAGGTCGAGCTGGGCGGCGACCTCCTCGGGGGCGGGCTCGTAGCCGCGCTCCTGGAGCATCCGGCGCTGGACCCGCACCACGCGGTTGATCAGTTCGACGACGTGCACCGGGACGCGGATCGTACGGGCCTGGTCGGCCAGTGCGCGGGACATGGCCTGGCGGATCCACCACGTGGCGTACGTGGAGAACTTGTAGCCGCGGGCGTAGTCGAACTTCTCCACGGCGCGGATCAGCCCGAGGTTGCCCTCCTGGACGAGGTCGAGCATGGTCAGGCCGCGGCCGACGTAGCGCTTGGCGACGGAGACGACCAGGCGCAGGTTGGCCTCGATGAGGCGCCGCTTGGCCATCCGGCCGAGGACGACCAGCTTGTCCAGGTCGAGGGCCAGCTGGGAGTCCAGGTCGGGGGCGAGCCGCAGCTTCTCCTCGGCGAACAGGCCGGCCTCGACGCGGCGGGCCAGTTCGACCTCCTCCACGGCGGTCAGCAGCGGTATCCGGCCGATCTCCCGCAGGTACTGGCGGAACAGGTCGGAGGAGGGGCCGCCCGCCTCGGGACGCGGCGGCGGCTCCGGGGCGATCTCCTCCACGAGGATTTCGGGCGCGGGCGGCTCGGCCTGCTGCGGCACGGTGGCCGTCTGCGCGGCCGGCGCGTCGGCGAGGGTCCGGGTCTGCACGGGGGCGACCTCCAGTGTGAACGCTGCTGAGGCGGCGGAAAGGCCGGGAGCGTCTGCGGCCGAGCCGCTGTCCGTCCCGTACATCAAGAGCGGTTCCGCGGGGGATTCCGGTTCGGTACACCAGGACCCGCCGCGCTCCGAGGACTCAGGCACCGCTCCTCAGTGTGGAGTACGACACACGCCCGCCACGAGGGGCGTGCGGGCACTTTTTGGGTCCGCACGGTGACCGAGCGGCTACGGCGGGGTAAGGACGGCCGGGTGCGGGCGGCCGGGACGGGGCCGGACAGCCGGTACGGGCGCGGTCACGGCGATGCGGACGCTGTCACGCCCGGCGGGGGCGCGGAGCGCCGCCACAGCCCCCTACAGGGCCGCGTATCCCCGCTCGCGCAGCGACTGTCCGTACTGCTGGAGGACCCACAGCTCGTTCTGGACGGCGGCCAGGTGCTGGGGGTCGGCGTTCGGGCCGAGGCGCTGGAGGGCGCCGCGGATCTCCGTCACGCGGTGGTTGACGGCGGCCAGCCGGACGGCGACCAACTGGACGCCGGCATACGCCTCGTCGGGCTCGCGGCGGGTGTGCAGCGGCTCCACGGCCAGCTCGGTGACCAGGGAGCGGACGGTGTCGTCGGGGGCGGCCTCGCGGACCCGGGCGAGGTAGGTGTTGTCACCGGCGGCCGACTGGGCGCCGCCGGCGTCCTCGATGCAGCGGCGGACGGTGGCGTACGGGGGCGCGGTGAATTCGTCGGCGCCGTACGCGTCGAAGGCGGGCGAGACCAGGTCGGGGCGCTGGAGGGCGAGCTTGAGGAGTTCGCGCTCGACGCGGTGGGCGGGGCTGCGCAGGTTCAGCGCGGGGCCGCGCGGGCCGGGCGGCGGCTGGGTGGCCTCCGGAGCCTGCTGGGCGGCGCGGCGGCCCGTACGGGATGGGTCCTGGCCGTCCCGGCCGCGCTCGCGCGCCCAGCGGGCGAGCTGGCCGACCCGGCGGACCACGAACTGGGTGTCGAGGATGCCGAGCATGCCGGCCAGCTGCACGGCGGATTCGTGCTGGATGGAGCTGTTCTTGATGTTGGCGACGATGGGCGCGGCCTCGTCCAGGGCGGCGGCGCGGCCCACGGTCGTGTCCAGGTTGTGCCGGGCGACGACCTGGCGCAGCGCGAACTCGAACAGCGGTGTACGCGACTCCACCAGGTCCGCGACGGCCGCGTCGCCCTTGGCCAGGCGCAGGTCGCAGGGGTCCATGCCGCCGGGGGTGATGGCGATGGAGGTCTGGGCGGCGAACTTCTGGTCGTCCTCGAAGGCGCGCAGCGCGGCCTTCTGGCCGGCCGCGTCGCCGTCGAAGGTGAAGACGACCTCGGAGCCGGAGTTGTCCATCAGCAGCCGGCGCAGGATCTTGATGTGGCCCTCGCCGAAGCTGGTGCCGCAGGTGGCGATGGCGGTGGTGACGCCGGCGAGGTGGCAGGCCATGACGTCGGTGTAGCCCTCGACGACGACCGCGCGGTTGGTCTTGGCGATCTCCTTCTTGGCGAGGTCGATGCCGTACAGGACCTGGGACTTGCGGTAGAGCGGGGTCTCGGGGGTGTTCAGGTACTTGGGGCCGTTGTCGTCGTCGCGCAGCTTGCGGGCGCCGAAGCCGACGACATCGCCGGCGATGTCGCGGATCGGCCACATCAGGCGGCCGCGGAAGCGGTCGATGGGGCCGCGGCGGCCGTCCTGGGAGAGGCCGGAGAGGATCAGCTCCTTGTCGCTGAAGCCGCGGCCGCGCAGGAAGCGGGTGAGGTGGTCCCAGCCGGCCGGGCTGTAGCCGACGCCGAAGTGCTGGGCGGCGGCCTGGTCGAAGCCGCGGTCGGCGAGGAAGCGGCGGCCGATCTCGGCCTCGGGGCCATCGAGCTGCTCCACGTAGAACTGGGCGGCGGCCTTGTGGGCCTCGACGAGGCGGGTGCGCTCGCCCTGCTGGCGGCCGGGGGCGTAGCCGCCCTCCTCGTAGCGCAGGGTGATGCCGGCCTGGGAGGCGAGGCGCTCGATGGTCTCGGCGAAGGAGAGGTGGTCGAGCTTCATGATGAAGTCGACGACGTCGCCGCCCTCCTGGCAGCCGAAGCAGTGGTAGAGCCCCTTGGCCGGGCTGACGTGGAAGGAGGGGGACTTCTCGTCGTGGAAGGGGCACAGGCCCTTGAGGTTGCCGCCGCCCGCGCTCCGCAACTGGAGGTACTCGGACACGACGGCGTCGATCGGGACCGCGTCCCGAACCGCCTTCACGTCGTCATCGTTGATCCTGCCTGCCACGCCTGAATTCTACGGGTGGGGTACGACAGTCCCGCCCGGACCCGTGCGGCGGGCGGGGCCGCCGGTCGCCGCGGGGACGGACCGGCGTGGCGGGAGCCCCAGGTCGTCACCGGGGCGTACCGGCGCGCCGCTCACCCCATCAGCTCCAGGAACCGGTCCAGCCCGATGTTGCCGCCGGAGATCACCACGCCGACGCGGCGCGGCAGCGGCTCGACGGCCCCGGCCAGCAGGGCGGCCAGCGCGCTCGCCCCGCTCGGCTCGGTGACGATCTTCAGCCGTTCGAAGGCCAGCCGCATCGCGGCCTTGATCTCGTCGTCGCCGACCAGCACCACCGAGTCCAGCAGCCGCCGGTTGACCGCGAAGGTCAGCTCGCCGGGTTCGGTCAGCGCCTGCCCGTCGGCGATGGTGTGCGGTACGGGGATGCGGACCCGCTCGCCGGCCGCCAGCGAGCGCCGGGTGTCGTCCCCGGTCTCCGGCTCGACGCCGATCATGCGGATGCCGGGCGACAGCGCGGTGGCGGCGAGCGCCGAGCCCGCCATCAGCCCGCCCCCGCCGACCGGCGTGAGCAGGGCGTCCAGCGGACCGGTGTCCTCGATCAGCTCCAGCGCCGCGGTGCCCTGTCCGGCGATGACGTGCGGGTGGTCGTACGGCGGGATCAGGGCCAGGCCGCGGTCGGCGGCGAGCTGCGCGCCGAGCGCGGCCCGGTCGCCGGTGTAGCGGTCGTAGGTGACGATCTCGGCGCCGTACCCCTCGGTGGCGTCCCGTTTGGTGCGCGGCGCGTCCTCGGGCATGAGGATGACGGCGCTGCTGCCCAGTTCCCGGGCGGCCAGCGCGACCGCCTGGGCGTGGTTGCCGGAGGAGAACGCCGCGACGCCGCGCGCCAGCTGCTCCGGCGCCAGCCGGGAGATGGCGTGGTAGGCGCCGCGGAACTTGAACGCGCCGACGCGCTGGAAGTTCTCGCACTTGAGGTGCACCTCGGCGCCGACCAGGCGGTCGAGGGTGCGGGACCGCAGCACCGGGGTGCGGTGGACGACGCCCTTGAGGCGGGCGGCGGCTTCCTGGACGTCGTCCGGTGTGACGGTGGCTTCGGGCATGGCTGTGGCTCTCTCCCTGGCGTCGGCTGCGCTACGGGTACCCCGTGCGGCGGGCGGATACGGCCGCCCCGCCCGCCGCACGGGCGTACCGGACGCGCCGGCTCAGAGCAGCGAGTCCAGCGCCACCTCCGGGTCGGCCAGCGCGTTCGGGTCGAGGACCTGGCCCGAGCGGATGAGCTTCTGGATCGGGTCGGTGACGTCCCACACGTTGACGTTCATGCCCGCCAGCAGCCGCCCCTCGGACAGCCAGAAGGCGACGAACTCGCGCTTGCCGACGTCGCCGCGGCACACGACCTGGTCGTAGGAGCCCGGGGGCGCGTAGCCGGAGTACTCCAGCCCGACGTCGTACTGGTCGGAGAAGAAGTACGGGATGCGGTCGTAGGTGACTTCCTGGCCGAGCATGGCGCGGGCGGCGGCGGGGCCGCCGTTCAGGGCGTTGGCCCAGTGCTCGACGCGCAGGACGGCCGGCTCGCCGTCCTCGGGGGCCAGCAGGGAGTACGGGAAGGCGGCGACATCACCCGCCGCGTAGATGTTCGGGTCGGAGGTGCGCAGCGCGGCGTCCACCGCGACGCCGCCGCCGTGCGCCGGGTCGACCAGGGTCAGCCCGGCCTGTTCGGCCAGGGCGGTGCGCGGCGCGGCGCCGATCGCGGCGAGCACGTCGTGGGCCGGGTGCTCCTCGCCGTCGTCGGTGCGCGCGGCCAGCACCACGCCGTCCTGTCCGGCGATCTCGGTGAGCCGGGCGCCGAAGTGGAAGCGGACGCCGTGCTCGGAGTGCAGGTCGGTGAAGAGGCTGCCCAGTTCGGGGCCGACGACGCTGTGCAGCGGGGTCGGCTCGGGTTCGACGACGGTCACCTCGGCGCCGTACGAGCGCGCGGCGGCGGCGACCTCCAGGCCGATCCAGCCGGCGCCGGCGATGACGAGGTGGCCGTTGTCGCGGCCGAGGGAGTGCAGGACGCCGCGCAGCCGCTCGGCGTGCGCGATGCGGCGCAGGTGGTGGACGCCGACCAGGCCCGTGCCGGGGATCTCCAGGCGGCGCGGTTCGGCGCCGGTGGCGAGCAGCAGCTTGTCGTACACGATCAGGGTGCCGTCGCCGAGCCGTACGGTGCGGGCCGCGCGGTCGAGGTGGACGGCGGGCTGGCCGAGGTGCAGTTCGATGTCCGCGCCGGCGTACCAGGCGGGCTCGTGGACGAAGACGCTGTCGCGTTCCTCCTTGCCGAGCAGGTACCCCTTGGAGAGCGGGGGGCGCTCGTACGGGTGGTCGCGCTCGTCACAGATCAGTATCACCCGGCCGGTGAAGCCTTCCGCACGAAGGGTCTCGGCGGCTTTTGCCCCGGCCAGGCCACCCCCGACGATGACGAACGTCTGGTGTGCGTCGACCACTTGCTTCCTCCTCGCTGCGGCGCGGTGCGTCCGCGTCCGTGAACGCCCCCCGATCGGTGTCCCCGTTCTACCCCCCGCAGTGCCGGGCGGCGTGCTGCCGCCCGCGTGTCCCCGCCCGGTCGTCTCACGCCGGGCGGAACACCCCCCAAGGCCCTTCGGGCACTGGAGGACATACCGCGTTCCGCGGCCGTCCACCCCGTTGTGCCCCTGATTTGTTTCCCTGGTTCGAAACACTCAAGCCCGAGCGTCCCGCACCCGGCGTGCCGCGGGAAGGGGGCCGGTTACCCAGGAGTCGCACCGGCCCCGCAACGAGCGGCGCCGCCGCTGGTCAGAGCGTGCCACGCGGCCGGGTGAGCCGGGCGTGCAGGGAGCGTGCCGAGGCGTCGGTCAAGGCGGCGATCTGGTCGATCAGGGCCCGCATCCGCGCGGTGTCGTCACCGGCCGCCTCGGCCCGGTCGTACAGGGCGCGGAACTGCGGGTCGAGGCCGTCGGGGGCGCGGGCGATGAGCGCCTCGGCGAGTTCGGCGATGACCACGCGCTGGTCGGCGCGGAGCGCTTCCTGGTCGGGGCGGCGCATGACGTACCGTTCCGCCACGGCCTTCAACACGGCGCATTCCAGCCGGGTTCCGTGCGGTACGACGAGCCGGGCGCGGTGCCGGGTGAGCCGCCCGGTCCCGTACTCGGCGCGCGTGGCGCTCTCGGCTGCCAGGCAGAAGCGGCCGATGAGCTGGCTGGTGGCGTCCTTCAGGCGGGCCTGGGCGACGGCCGTGCCGTCGTAGCCGTGCGGCCACCACTCCTGGTCGAGCAGGCGGTCGAGGGCGGCGCCCAGTTCCGCGGGGCCGGCGCCGGGCGCGTAACGTTCCGCGGCGATCGCGAACACTTCGGCACGTTCGGGCTCGGCGAGCAGGCAGTTGGGGTCCAGGTAGCCGGCGTGCAGCCCGTCCTCGACGTCGTGCACCGAGTACGCCACGTCGTCGGCCCAGTCCATGACCTGCGCCTCGAAGCTGCGCGCCGCCTCGGGAGCGCCCTGCCGGAACCAGGCGAAGACCGGCAGGTCGTCCTCGTAGACCCCGAACTTGGGCGAACCGGGGTCGGTCGGGTGGCCGCCGCGCGGCCAGGGGTACTTGGTCGCGGCGTCCAGGGCGGCCCGGGTGAGGTTGAGGCCGACGCTGACGTCCGTGCCGTCCGCTTCGGGCACGAAACGTTTCGGTTCCAGGCGGGCGAGCAGCCGCAGCGACTGCGCGTTGCCCTCGAAGCCGCCGCAGGGCGCGGCGACCTCGTTCAGCGCCTGCTCGCCGTTGTGCCCGAACGGCGGGTGGCCCAGGTCGTGGGCGAGGCAGGCGGTCTCGACCAGGTCCGGGTCGCAGCCGAGGGCGGCGCCGAGTTCCCGGCCGACCTGGGCGCACTCCAGGGAGTGGGTCAGGCGGGTGCGGGGGCTGGCGTCCCACAGGTGCTCGGTGGTGCCGGGCGTGACCACCTGGGTCTTGCCGGCCAGCCGGCGCAGCGCGGCGGAGTGCAGCACCCGGGCCCGGTCGCGCTGGAAGGCGGTGCGCCCCGGGCGTTTGTCGGGCTCGGGGACCCAGCGTTCGGTGTCCGCGGGGCCGTAGCCCGTGCCGTTGTGGCCCGCTTCGCGGCCGGCCGTCGTTCGTGTGCCCGTCATACGGCGACGGTAGCCGCCCTGGTGGGGTCGTGGTCGTATGCGCTGCGCGCAGCGAGCGCCTGGTCGTAACGGTGCAGCACCAGCCGGGCCAGCGCGGGGTGGTCGCCGAGCGGCGCGGCGGCGGGCCCGGGGGCCGCGGCGGCGCACTGGGCGGCGAAGCGGCCGGGCGCGGTGAAGCAGGAGGCGACGGCCGGGCGGTGGTGGCCGCGGGCGGCGAGGGCGCGCAGCGCGGCGGGGACGGAGAGCGGGGTGCCGGGCGGGCCGCCTTCGGCAGGCGCGGAGGCGTAGGCGGGCAGGACGGGTACGCCGCCGAGCCGGTCGGACAGGAGGCGCGCCGTACGGGCCGTGTCGGCGGCCGATTCGGGGGCGCGCGATCCGGCGGCGGCGAGCACGACGGCGCTCGGCCGCCGGGCGCCGGCCTCTTCGAGGCGCGCGTGCAGGGCTTCGGCGAGCAGGGGGTGCGGGCCGAGGGGGCGGGCGAGGCAGGCCGTGAGGTGGGGCGCGTCGGCGAGCGCGGCGGGGATGTCGTGGCCGACGTGGTGGCCGCGGGCGAGCAGCAGCGGTACGGCGACGGCCGGGCCGTTCAGCCGGGCCAGCGTGTCGGGGAGCAGGGGCGCGTTCAGTTCGATGTGGCCGAGGCGGACGGTGAGGCCGGGGCGCAGGGCGCGTACCCGGTCCAGGAGGGCGGTCACGGTACGCAGGGCGCGGGGGTCGCGGCTGCCGTGCGCCACCGCGACGAGCGGGGGCGCCTCCCGGGCCGTTGCGGCGCCGGGAGCGGGGCGGGGTGCGGCCGGGCCGCGGCGGGGCAGGCCGTACAGCCTGACCCGGCCGAGCCGTTCGCCGAGCTGGGTGGTGATCTCCGTCATGATCTGCGCCGTACTGTCGAAGGGGACCGCGGGGCCGGAGGGGCCCGCGGGCGGTGGGGTCGGTGTCGACGCCGTCATGGAGGGAGCCTGGCAGCCGGTCGTTGCGGTGCCGTTGCGCGGACGTGACGGCGGGTTTCCGGTGGCTGTCGAGGTGCGCGGGCCGTACGTGAAGTACGGGCCGGGCTCCTCACCTCCTCGGCACGGCCACCGTGAGGCGCGCTTCCCCGGCCCGTAACGCCGCCCCGGACCAGCGGAAACACGCGCGCCGCAGGCTGGTCGCATGACTGCCGCCACCCCCCGCACCGCCCATGCCCCGGCGGCCCCGCCGCAGGAAGCGCACGCGAGCGCGCCCGTGGAGACGCACTGCCCGTACTGCTCCCTCCAGTGCGGCATGGGCCTGCGCCGCACCCCGGCGGACGCCGCCGGCCCCCCGGCCGAGGTCGTGGAACGCCCGGAGTTCCCGGTCAACCGGGGCGCCCTGTGCGGCAAGGGCCGCACCGCCGCCGAACTCCTCGCGCCGGGGGCCCGGCTGACCGAGCCGCTGGTACGGGACGCGGCGACCGGCCGCCTCGTACCGGCGGACTGGGAGACGGCGCTGCGCCGGGTGGCCGACGGTCTGTCCCGTACCGGCGGCGCGTACGGCAAGGACGCGGTGGGCGTCTTCGGCGGGGGCGGTCTGACCAACGAGAAGGCGTACGCGCTGGGCAAGTTCGCGCGGGTGGTGCTCGGCACCTCGCAGATCGACTACAACGGCCGGTTCTGCATGTCCTCGGCCGCCGCCGCGCACCAGCGGGCCTTCGGGCTGGACCGCGGGCTGCCGTTCCCGCTGGCGGACATCGCGCGTACCGGCTGTGTGCTCCTCGTCGGCTCGAACTTGGCCGAGACGATGCCGCCCGCGCTGCGCTATCTGACGGAGCTGAAGGAGAACGGCGGCCGGCTGATCGTCGTCGATCCGCGCCGTACCCGCACCGCCGAGCAGGCGGACCTGCATCTGGCGCCGCGCCCCGGCACCGATCTGGCGCTCGCGCTGGGGCTGCTGCATCTGGTGGTGGCGGAGGGGCGTACGGACGAGGAGTTCATCGCGGCCCGTACCAGCGGCTGGCCCGCGGCACGGGCCGCCGCGATGGCGCACTGGCCGGAACTGGTCGAGCGGATCACCGGCGTGCCGGTGCCCCAACTGCGGGCGGCGGTGCGCCTGTTCTGCGAAGCGGACGGCTCGATGGTGCTGACGGCGCGCGGCCCCGAACAGCAGGCGAAGGGGACGGACACGGTCGGCGCGTGGATCAACCTGTGCCTGGCGACCGGGCGGGCGGGCCGCGAGCGCTCCGGATACGGGTGCCTGACCGGCCAGGGCAACGGGCAGGGCGGGCGCGAACACGGCCAGAAGGCGGACCAGTTGCCCGGCTACCGCAAGCTGGCCGACCCGGCCGCGCGGGCGCATGTGGCGGGCGTGTGGGGCGTACCGCCGGACTCCCTCCCCGGACCCGGCCGCAGCGCGTACGAACTGCTGGACGCGCTGGGCCGGGACGTACGCGCCCTACTCCTCATGGGCTCCAACCCCGTCGTCTCCGCGCCCCGCGCCGCCCACGTGGAGCAGCGCATCCGGGCGCTGGACTTCCTCGCGGTGGCCGATGTCGTGCTGTCGGAGACGGCGGCGCTGGCGGACGTGGTGCTGCCGGTCGCCCAGTGGGCGGAGGAGACCGGGACCACGACGAACCTGGAGGGCCGGGTACTGCTGCGCCGCCGCGCCCTGCCCCCGCCTCCGGGCGTCCGCACCGACCTCGAAGTACTCAACGCCCTTGCTTCCCACCTCGGTTGGGAGAAGGGATTCCCCGCCGACCCGGAAGAGGTCTTCGACGAACTGCGCCGCGCCTCGGCCGGCGGCCCGGCCGACTACGCCGGCATCACCTACCGGCGCATCGCCACCGAGGACGGCGTCTTCTGGCCCTGCGCCGACGAGGACCACCCCGGCACCCCGCGCCTCTTCCTGGACCGCTTCGCGACCCCCGACGGCCGCGCCCGCTTCGTCCCGGTCACCCACCGCCCCGCCGCCGAGGAGCCGGACGAGGCGTACCCGGTGGTCCTCACCACCGGCCGGGTCCTGGCCCAGTACCAGTCGGGCGCCCAGACCCGCCGCGTCCCCGACCTGAACACCGCCGCCCCCGGCCCGTACGTGGAGATCCACCCGCGCCTCGCCCGGCAGCACGGCATCGAGGACGGCCACCCGGTGGCGGTGACCTCCCGCCGCGGCCGCTCGGTGGCCCCCGCCCGCTACAGCGAGGCGATCCGCGCCGACACGGTCTTCATGCCCTTCCACTGGCCGGGCGCCGGACGCGCCAACACGCTCACCAACCCGGCTCTCGATCCGACGTCGGGGATGCCGGAGTTCAAGGTGTGTGCGGTGCGGGTGGAGGCGGTGGCCCCCGAGGCCGCCGAGGAAGGGGCCTGACCGGACCTCACGGCCTGCACGCCTCCGCGATGGACAGGCTGTCCTCGTAGAGGTGGTGGCGGGTGATGCGGCCGTTCTCGACGGTGAGGCGGAGGGCGAAGGGGCCCTCGAAGGCCTTGCCCGTGGTGCGTACGGTTCCCGCGACGTGTCCGGTCACGACGGCGTCGGCGCCGTCGACGAGGACGGCGTCGAGTGAGGCGCGGGCGTCCTCGGGGACGGTGTGGGCGGCCAGTTCCTCCGCCTGGGCGGCGCATTCGGCGGCCGTGCGCCGGGGGCGGATCCACGGGACGGCGGGGTTCTCGGCGAGCTGCCAGTCGACCTCGTCGGCGAACAGCTCGGTGAGCCGCCCGGTGTCCCCGGCCAGCCGGGCGGCGAGGAACTGCTGCACGACGGCCCGGGTGGCCTCGGCGACCGGGGTCCGGTCCGTGGTCGTACCCGGGGTGTCGGCGGTCATGGCACTCTCCTCGCGGCTGCGGCCGGGCCCGGCGGGGGTTCCCGCCGGTGTGCCCGATGCTGCCGTGGGCGGGGAGGCCGGTCGATTACTCCAGGGGTAAGGGGGCCGACCGGCCGCTCAGTGGTGCCACATCTTGCCGTCCACGTTGTGGATCATCCGCTGGAGCACCTTGAGCGTCCGCACGTACTCCTCGTCGCTGATGCCGTCGTGGAGCGTCGCGCGCATCTCCTTCTGGAGCGCGGCGCACCGGGCGTGCAGGTCCGCACCCTCGGCGGTGATGTGCAGCCGGTCGCCGTCGGCGGCGGCGAGGCCGCGGCCGAGGAGGGCGTCGACGGCCGCGCCGATGCCGTCGGCGCCGACGTCCAGGTAGCCCTTGAGCATGTCGGTCACCTCCGCCCGGTCACGGCCGTCGGCGTGGCCCACGAGCTGGTTGAGCACCCACCACTGGGGCTGGCTCAGCCCGTGGCGGGCCAGCCCGGCGCGGATGTGCGTGACGGCTGCCGTGTGGGCGGCCCAGGCCCAGTAGCCGATGGGCTGGCCCGCGAGTTCGGCGTCGTCGTGCGAGTACTGCATGGTGTCCTCCTCCGGGAGCGCGGGCGCGGTGCCCGACGAGGAAGAACCTAGGAGCTCAACCGGACTTGAGGTCAAGGGCGGTCATGACCGGCCCCGGCCCGGTCACCGCCCGTGCGCCTCGACCTCCTTGAGGTAGGTCTCGCGGGTCGCCTCGTCCAGGAAGGACGCGCGGAAGGAGTTGCGGGCGAGGGTGCGCAGCGTCTCCTCGTCCAGGTCCAGGGCGTCGCGTACGGCGGTGAAGTTGTCGTCGGCGTAGCCGCCGAAATAGGCGGGGTCGTCCGAGTTGACGGTGACCAGCAGCCCGGCGTCCAGCATCGCGGGCAGCGGGTGGTCGGCCAGTTCGTCGATGACGCGCAGCCGGACGTTGGACAGCGGGCAGACGGTCAGCGGCACCTGGTCGGCGACCAGGCGGGCGACCAGCCGCGGGTCCTCCAGGCAGCGCACACCGTGGTCGATGCGGTCCACGCCGAGCACGTCCAGCGCCTCCCATACGTACGCGGGCGGGCCCTCCTCGCCCGCGTGCGCCACGCACTTGAGCCCGGCCTCCCGCGCCAGCGCGTAGACCTCCTTGAACTTCGACGGCGGGTGCCCGACCTCCGCCGAGTCCAGGCCGACGGCGGTGATCCGGTCCAGGTACGGGCGGGCCGCCTCGAAGGTGGCCAGCGCGGACTCGGCGCTCTCGTCGCGCAGGAAGCACATGATCAGGCGGGTGGTGATGCCGTAGCGCTCCTCGGCGGTGTCCAGCGCGCGCGTCAGGCCCCCGATGACGGTGCCGATCGGCACGCCGCGCGAGGTGTGCGCCTGCGGGTCGAAGAAGATCTCCGCGTGCCGGACGCCCTGGGCCTGCGCGCGGGCCAGGTAGGCGTGGGTGAGGTCGGCGAAGTCGTCCTCGGTGCGCAGCACGGCCATCAGCGCGTAGTAGAGGTTCAGGAACGACTGGAGGTCGCTGAAGGAATACGCGCGGCGCAGCTCGTCCTCGGTGGCGTACGGCAGGGTGACGCCGTTGCGCTCGGCCAGGGCGAAGGCCAGCCCGGGTTCCAGGGTGCCCTCGATGTGGAGGTGCAGTTCCGCCTTGGGGAACGGGGTCGCCGGGGCCGGGGTGGTGGGGGGCACGCTGGGATCACACCTGTCTGCTGCTCGGTACTGCCAGGGCTGCCGGGACCTTCAGGGCCGCCGGGGCTGCCGGGGCCTGTGTGGTTCGGGCAAGTGGTCCAGGTTAACGGGGCGGCTTCTTCCAGTCGCCGCCCGGGACCGGTGTGCCGGACGCGCGCAGCTGTCCGGCCAGCGGTTCGGCCGCCACGTACAGCCAGGCGCGGACGCTCCGGCCGTCCGCGCACTCGGCCTGCCGCGCCACCCGCTCGTAGAGGTTGCCGGGGGCGCCCGGGACGTGCCCCTCCAGCCGGTCCAGGGCCGCGCGCACGGCGTCGTACACGTCTTCCCGCGGCTGTACGAGATCACCGTGCACGACCGCCTCGGCGGGTCCGGTCACGGCGTACGGATAGCCCGGCCCCTCGTACAGTGACACGCCTCTGACCAGCGCGGATTCCTCGGCCGCCGTCCGGCCGCGCAGGCAGCGGGCGTGGTTGGCCCGGCCGGGGCGCAGCGTTCCGTAGACGAAGAACGGCAGGCGCTCGGGCTCGGTGGTCATCCGGGCGGGCTCCTTCCGGTGCGGCGCGGTGCGGAGTGCGGGGCGGGGGCCGACGGCCCGCGTTCCCGCAACCATGCCAGGCCGCGGCGCGTCGCTGCTTGCGGCAGCAACAAGAACAACGGGGGCAACGGATGACACAGCAGACACGGCGGGAAGGGCGGCTGCGGCGCATACGGAGCCGGGTGCGCCTGCCCCGGACGCGGCGCGGACAGCGGCGGGCCTTCCAGGTCACCGTGCTCGCCTGTGTGGCGGCGCTGCTGCCCGCGACCTGGCTGAACGCCACCACGGGGTCCCGGGTCCGTACGGTCGAGGACGTCCCGGCGGCGCCGGTCGCCGTGGTCTTCGGCGCGGGCCTGTGGGACGGCGAGCCCTCCCCGTACCTGGCGCACCGGCTGGACGCCGCCGCCCGCCTCTACGAGCGCGGCACGGTCCGCGCGCTCCTCGTCACCGGCGACAACAGCCGCGAGGACTACGACGAGCCGGACGCCATGCGCACCTACCTGGTCGCGCACGGCGTGCCCGGGAGCCGGATCGTCAGCGACTACGCGGGCTTCGACACCTGGGACAGCTGTACGCGCGCCCGCCGGATCTTCGGCGTGGACCGGGCCGTCCTGGTCAGCCAGGGCTTCCACATCCGGCGCGCGCTGGCGCTGTGCGGCGCGGCCGGACTGGACGCGTACGGGGTCGGCGTCGACGACCGGCACGACGTCACCTGGTACTACGGCGGGACCCGCGAGGTGTTCGCGGCGGCGAAGGCGGCGGTCGAGGCGACGGTACGGCCCGACCCGCACTTCCTCGGACCGCGGGAGGACGGGGTGACGGCGGCGCTGGGGTGACGCGCCGCCGCCGTCCCCGCGGCCTCAGCTCACGATGGCGCGGGCGTACAGCCGGAAGACCTCCGCGCCGAAGTACGGGCTGTAGGAGGTCCGGTGGCTGTCCGGACCGGAGGGACCGCCGCCGTTCAGGCCGCCGATGGTGCCGACCACGTAGCCCGTCTTCGTCCGCTCGTCGAAGCGGCTCAGCCACGGGCTGCCCGAGGTGCCGCCGTAGAACCCGCCGCACTCCATGCGCAGCTGCCGCTGACCGGTGAGCCGGGTGGTCCGCACCCCGCACCGTACGGCCTGGTCGGCGGGGTCGTTGCGGGCCGTCGGGTAGCCGATGACGGTGACGTCGGTGGTGTAACCGGGCGTGCGGGCCAGGAAGTTGCCGCCGGTCACCGACTCCAGCTTGCGGCCCTCACCGTCCGGCTTGACCGTCGCGAACGCGAAGTCGAGGTCCGATCCCGGGCCGGTGTCGGTGCGGTCCGGGTGGGTGAAGCCGCGGTCGATCGCCCAGATTCCGTACGGCTGGGTCGTGGCGCCGGAACGATACTGCGGGACAAAAGCCGCGCGCTCTCCCGGATTGCAGTGCCCGGCCGTGAGGATCAGGTTGCGCCGCGGGCTGCGGACGACGCTGGCGGTGCAGTGATGCGCTTTCGCGTCCTGGTCCACGGAGAAGAGCACGCCGACGGAGGGCACGCCCTCGAAGTGCCGCGCGGAGCCGGCGGCCCCCGGGGCGGCCGTCGTGGTCCGGGTGGTGGGCGCGGCGGCGGCCTTGCCGCCGTCCGGGCCCGAGGGGACGGCCGAGGCCATCCGCCCGGCCGTCCAGTACCGCGCCGCGGCCTCGCTCGTCCAGCCGCGGCCACCGTCGTCGCCGTCGGCGGACGCACCGTTCGCGGACGCCGTCCCGGCGGACGCGCCGTTCGCGGGCGCCATGAGGAAGCACAGCGCGAGCCCGACCCCCGCGGCGGCCGTCCCGCCCAGGACCAGTCGTCTGTGCCGGTGCTTGCGGCGGTGCCCCGGACCGCTGCCCGGCCCGCCTTCCGCCCCGCCGTCGCCGCCTCGCCGCATCACGGATCGCCGCCCCATCTCAGCTCGTCTCCTCGGCGACCCAGGCGAGGTACCCGGCCCCGCCGCGCGTGATCGGGGTCGCGATGATCTCCGGTGTGTCGTAGTCGTGCGCTTCGAGGAGGTACGCCTCCAGCGCCGCGTACCGGTCCGCCGCCGTCTTGAACAGCACCTGCCACTCCTGTGCCGTCTCGATCGCCTGCTCCCACCGGTACACGGACGTGACGGGCGCGCCGATCTGCGCGCACGCCGCCACCCGTGCCTCGATCGCGCCGCGGGCCAGCGCCTCCGCCTTCTCGGCGCTGTCGGTCGTCGTCATGACGGTCAGGAAGCCGGCCGGGCCGCCGCCGCCCGCCGCGGCTTCCTCGGGCCTTTCCCGCTCCGCCGGTTCGCCTCGCACCTGGACGTCCCCCTTCGGGCACTGGTCGTTGATCAGGTCCCTCCGCATCGTACGGACCGCCGTGATCATCCTGCCGCCGGCCACCGTTGCGCGCCGTGCGCACCGGCCATTCGGCAGCCGCGCGGCCACCCGTCAGGATGGACGCCGGCGGCGGTGCGGTTACCCGGGCCCGTACGGGTACCAGTACACCGGCACCGGTGCCGGCCGCGGCGCCGCGGACCCCGATCGAAAGGCCGCGTCATGGACGACCTCAGCTCGCTCACCCGCCGCCAGCTCGACGACGCCAGGGCCTCGGCGCACGGGCGCAGCGCCCATCTCTTCCTCCAGGACGGCCCGCTCCGGCAGACGGTGATCGCGCTCATCGAGGGCGCGGCGCTGGACGAGCACACCACGCCGCCGGCGGCCAGCCTCCAGGTGCTGCACGGCCGGGTACGGCTGACCGGGACGGGTGACGAGCGGGACCTGATCGCCGGTCAGGTCGTGCCGGTGCCGCACGAGCGGCACGGCCTGAAGGCGATGCAGGACTCCGCCGTCCTGCTGACCGCCGTCACCGCGACGAAGACCATGAACTGAAGGCGGCGGGCCGCGCCCCCGGCGGCCCGCCGCTCAGGCCACCCACTGGTCGAAGGCCAGCTTGCACAGCAGCGACACGACGACCACGACCAGCACCCCGCGCACGAACCCGGCGCCCCGCTTGAGGGCCATGCGCGCGCCGACCGTGCCGCCGACGAAGTTGAACGCCGCGAGCAGCGCGCCCAGTTGCCACAGGACCGTGCCCTGGTAGGCGAACATGGCCAGCGCGCCGACATTGGTGCACACATTGACGATCTTCGCGGTGGCCGAGGACGTGACCAGGTCCATGTGCAGGATCGCGGCCAGCGCCACGACGAGGAAGGCGCCGGTGCCGGGGCCGATCAGCCCGTCGTAGAAGCCGATGCCCAGGCCCGCGACGAGGACCGCGGCCAGGACGCGCCGCCGGGTGACGGGCCCGGAGGGCGGCGGCGCGGTGCCGAAGGCCGGGCGGAAGAGCACGAACGCCAGCACGCCCACCAGCACGGTCATGATGAGCGGGCGCAGCACCTCGCTGTTGATGCCCGCCGCGAAGAACGCCCCGCCCAGCGAGCCGCCGAGCGCGGCCAGTCCGATGCGCACGGCGGTGCGCAGGTCGACGGGGGCCTTGCGTACGTACGTGTACGCCGCGGCGGCGGTGCCGACGACGGCCGTGGACTTGTTGGTCCCCAGGACGTAGGCGGCGGGGGTGTGCGGGAGGCCGACGAGCAGCGCCGGCAGGAGTAGCAGCCCGCCGCCGCCCACGACGGCGTCGATCCAGCCGGCCGCGAGGGCGGCCACGCACAGCAGGAGGGTCGTCGTCAGCGTGATGTCTGCGGGCACCGGGCGATCTTATGGAGCCCGGCGGTGCGGGTGAGCCCCGCGTGGCGGGAGTCACAGGAGGGCCGGTGGCGGGCGGCCCGTGACCGCCACCCGCCACCGGTCCGTACAAGGGCGCCCCGCCCCGGCACTGGTGGGGCGGGGCGCCGCGTCCGTCACCCGGCGAGGGCCTTGGTACGCCGGTGAGGACGGTCGGTGGCGGACCGCTGGGGGCGGTCCGGTGCGGGGCGCTGGGGGCTGGGTCCTGACGGGGTGGGGCGGCGGTCCGCGGCGCGCCGTTGCGGACGGTCGGGAACGGGCCGACGGACCACGGAAGTCCGTTTCGGGCGTTCCGGCCGGCGCTCCTCCCCGACCGGCGCCACCGACTTGGCCGTACGGAAGCGGGGCGTCCGCAGAACGACCTGGTAGGCGCGGGACTTGAGATGGCAGTAGGTGCGGTGCAGCACAACCGGAAGCGACATCACACACCGCCCTCCCTTGTCCCGTCGTCCGCCCGCCCCAGCAGGTCCGCCAGCCCCTCCGCCAGTCCGCCCGCCCAGCAGGCGTAGTCATGACCGCCGTTGTACTCCGTGTACGCCACGGAGTGCCCGAGGCCGCGCAGCGTGTCGCGCAACTCGCCGCACCGTTTGCGCATGTCCCCTTCGTAGCGGCCGACGCGCAGGTGTGCCCGCAGCTCGCGGGGGCCGCCACCGGCGTACCGCTCCGCCAGCCAGGACGGCCCGTTCGCGGCATCGGTTCCGTCCACGGGCCCCGGCCCCCCGGGCCGCCACCACAGCGAGGGCGACTGGGCCAGCACCTTGCCGAACCGGCGCGGCGCCACGAGCCCGGCGTACAGCGCGGTGAGCCCGCCCAGACTCTCGCCCGCGACGACCGTGCGCGACGGGTCGAACGTCACCGGCAGCCGCGCCGCCGCCCAGGGCAGCAGTTCGGCGGCGAGGAAGTTCACATACGCCTGCCGGCCGCCGAACTCGCGGGCGCGGGTGGCGTTGTCCACGGCGTCCGGCGCGAGCACGACCAGGGGCGGCAGCACGCCGTCCCTGATCAGCCGGTCGAACAGCGCCTGCACCCCGAGCCGTCCGCACCACATGTCGCCGTCCAGCAGCACCAGCGTGTCCGCGCCGCCGTCCGGGAGCGGGCCCGGCGGTACGTACGTCCACACGTCGCGCCGGGCCGCGAGGGCGGCGCTGGTCAGCCGGTGCCGCTCCACCAGGCCCCGGCTCCCATCGCCGGCCCGCCGGACCGCGGGCGCCCACGGCCGCCACGGCTGCGGCGGCGCATCGGGCAGCTCGAAGACCGAACTCCCGGCGCCCTGCCAGCGGCCGGGAAGCGTACGGGGGTTGAGCGGGTCGGGACCGGCCTCGGCGAGCAGCGGCAGCAGCCGGGCCTGGAAGTCGTCCGCCGGGCCGTCTTCGGGAGCAGCCGCCGCACGGACACGCCCGCCTCCCGTGTCGGGCGCGATCGCGTACGACCCGCGGTGGTCGGACCGCAGCCGGTACGTGAGGTGCCAGACGTCGGTGCCGTGGATGCGGCGCATCAGGCTGCCCGCGAGGTGCGAGCGGTCCACGAGGCGGTTGACCAGGAGGAGCACCCGGCGGGTGTCCTCCGTGCCGCGCCACAGGAAGGTGACGGCCCGGTGCTCCGGGTCCCACGGGATCGGCTCGACGAGCGGGGTGCCCTGCGCCTCGGCCTCGGCCCAGAACTCCCGTACGGCGGCGTCCCGTCCGCCCGCCACGGAGGCGGCCAGCGCGACGATCCGCGGGCTGTCCACGGTTTCGGCCGGTGCCGGGCGCGACGTGCGCGGCGGGGCGGCGTGCACGGCGCCCGCCTCCCCCGTTCCCGCCGGCCCGCCGGAGGGAGCGCCCGGCACCGTCCCCCCTGCCGTACCCGTCGCCGTGCCCGCCGCGGCGCCCGGCGGGGTTCCCCCGACCGCGCCCGTCGACGTGCCCACCGATGTCTTCATCGACGCTCCCATCGACAACCCGCTTTCCCGCCCGGCGCGTCGCGCGGGCACAGACGACTTTCGGCCGGGCCGTACGCAACTGCACCCGACCTCGACTTAGGTAAGCCTAAGCTAACCACGCATGGCAGGGTCGGACAACATCCGACGGTCCGGACCCGCCCGGCCGTCCTCCCGTCCCCTCTTCTCCGGGCCCCTCTTAGAGAGTTCTTAAGCCCGCTCACTATTCACGTGTCCATGGATTTCAAGATCGCCTCCAGGGGCAGCCGCACCCGCACCCGGGTGCTCGCCGCCTCCCTCGCACTGACCGCCACGGCCTCCGTCGGCGCCTCCGGGTGCAGCAGCCAGGCCGTGGCCGGGCCCGCGACAGGGCGGCACGTCGACATCCCCGTCCGGGGCGGCACGGTGACCGTGGACACCGGCACGCTGGCGCTGCGCGCCCGTACCGCGGACGGCAAGGACCTGACCCTGTCGGCCCCGTCCGGCACCGCACTCGGCACACCGGGCCCGGTCGAGCGCACCGGCGAGGGTGCCCGCTGGAGCTACCCGGACAAGGGCCTGACGGTGACCGCCGCCGCGGACCACGGGCGGCTGCGGGTCAGCGTGAAGGCGGACCGGGACGGGTCGCTCACCTGGCCGGTGACCGGAACCGACCGGGCCACGTCCTCCGTGCAACTGCCGCGCGGCGAGGGCCTGGACATCCCCGTGCGCGACACGTTCTGGAATTCCGAGAAGGGCGGGCTCACGGGCGACGCGTTCGACGTGGGCGGGCTCGAACTGCCCCTGTGGGGCACCACGCTGGGCAAGGGCCACGGCGTCAGCTACCTCACCCCCACCGACCTCGGTACCTCGCTGAAGTTCCGCTCCGAGGGCGGACGGCTGAACTCGTCCACCACCCACGACTTCAACGCCGGTGACGGCACCCGCGACTACACCGTCACCTTCGCCCTCACCGACGGCAACCCCGTCGCGCCGGGCGCCGACTACCGTTCCTGGCTCGCCGAGCACGGGCAGCTCGGCAGCCTCCGCGAGAAGATCAAGCAGAACCCGGCCAACGGCAAGCTGCTCGGCGCCTTCCACGCCTACGTGTGGGGCGACGCGCGCAAGGCCGCGGGCGTCGAGGAGCTGCGCAAGCTGGGCGTGGACCGGATGTGGCTCGGTTACGACGCCGGGCCGAACCCGATGGACGCCGCCGCCGTCCGGGCCGCCAAGAAGGCGGGCTATCTGGTGGGCCCGTACGACACGTTCGCCAACGGGCAGGACCCGAAGACCGCCGACTCCCCCACCTCCAAGTGGCCCGGCACCGTCTACCCGGACTTCTGCGTGCGCGACGCCAAGGGCAAGCCGCAGTCCGGCTTCGGCAACCGCGGCTGTTACCTCAGCTCACAGGCTTTCGAGCAGTCCGCGGCGGGCCGCGGCCACCTCGCGGACCGCACCCGCGCGATGACCGCCAACGGCGCCGACAGCTACTTCCTCGACGTGGACGCGACCGGCGAGCTGTTCCGCGACCACGACGCCGCCCACCCGATGACCAAGGCCGGGGACCGGGACAACCGGCTCACCCGGATGCGGCGGCTCGCCCACGACAAGAAGCTGGTCCTCGGCTCGGAGAGCGCGCAGTCCTGGGCGAACGGGGTGCTCGCCTTCAACCACGGCGCCGCCACGCCGGTCGCCGGCGGCCTGTGGAAGCTTGAGCGCGACAGGAAGAACTGGGGCGGCTACTACCCGGAGAACGCCCCCACCACGTTCTTCAAGCCGGTACGGCTGCCGGCCGACCTGGCGAAGGCGATGTACGACCCGGCCTACCGGGTGCCGCTGTACGAGACCGCGCTGCACAGCTCGCTCGTCAACGCCGAACGCTGGGAACTGTCGTACGAGAAGCTGCCTGCGCAGAAAACCGACCGCGCGCTGCTCGCGATGCTCTACAACATCCCGCTGAACTATGTGCTGGACGGCGCGTCCCTGAAGAAGTCGGGACCCGAAATGGCCGCCCTTCAGAAGTACTTCGCGCCGCTGCACAAGGCCGCGGGCACCGAGAAGCTGACCTCGTTCCGGCGCCTGACCGACGACAACCTGGTCCAGCGCACGGAGTTCGGCAACGGCAAGCTCACCGTCACCGCCAACTTCGGCAAGACGCCCCACGCCGGCCTACCCGCCGGCTGCGTGGACGCCAAGCTGCGCGGCGACCAGCAGCCGAGGCGGCTGTGCCCGGCGAAGGCCGGGGGCTGAGCCCGGCCGGAAGCCGCGAGCCTGGTCGGGGACCGCTCCCGGCCGGGGCTGATGACGGAGTGAGGGCGGACGTCCGGTGGACGTCCGCCCTCTGCGTTCCCGGTGGGCCGGTGGACCCGCCCCCGGACGCCTGCGGCATGGCCCGGCATCCGGATCGGCGAGGGGTCACCGCCCCGTCCGGCAGCTACTCGCCCTGACGGCTTCGGCCACCCTTCTGACCGGCCTCGGAGGCACGCTGCGGGTCATTGGCGAAGTTACCGCCACTTTCGTGGCCGCCCTTCTGACCGGCCTCGGACGCACGCTCCGGGTCGTTGGCGAAGTTACCGCCGCTCTCCTGGCCGCCCTTCTGGCCGGCCTCGGACGCACGCTGCGGGTCGTTGGCGAAGTTGCCACCGCTCTCGTGCCCGCCCTGCTGGCCGGCGCGTGCGGCCTTCTCGCGGTCGTTGGCGAAGTTGCCGGGGTTGGTGGACTCAGCCATCATCACTCACCCTTACTTGGATCTTGACTGTGCCTTCCAGTCCACCGCGTAGCCGCTCTCCCGGGCACTAAACACCTCGTACGGGATGGAATCCGGCAGATCCGTTCCGGTTCCGGTTCCGGCCGGTCCCTGCCCGGGGCCGGCCGGACCGCCGCTCATCCGTTCTTGCCCAGCGCCTTGCGGACCGCGTCGCGGGTGCGGTCCACGACGGCCGCCATGGGGCCGAGCACGGCGTTCGCGGCGCCGGACTCGACACCGGGGTGCGGATGCGTGGGCGCGGTGGCCTCGGCCGCCTTGACGGCCTTGGCCATGGTGGCCAGCCGGCCGGGGTCGTCCAGCCGCCGCAGCTGCGAGAACTCGTAGCGCTCCTCCGCGCGGGCGTGCTCCATCACGTCCGTGCGCAAGGACAGCAGCCGCGGCAGGAACGCCGCGTCCTCGACATCCATGCCGTCCAGCGCGGACAGGGCCTGCTTGGCGGTCTTCTCCTCGGCCAGCCGGTCGGCGACGATGTCGTCACCGCCGTCCGCCGCCCGCTTGACGTACGGGTGGACGACCTCCTCCTCGGCCGTCTCGTGCACGGCCAGCATCCGCACCAGCCGGCGGAACGCGTCGCGCCGGGCGTCCCCCGTGCTCTGCTCGACCTCGTCGAAGAGATTGCGGATCTGCCCGTGCTGCGCCATCAGGAGGGCGACCACGTCCGTGTCCGGAGTGGGGGTGCGGTCGGCGGCCGGGTCGGTCGTCGGCGTTGCCGGGCCGTCGCCGGTCCGGGCGGGCGGCGTCATGACCGGCCTCCGCGCAGGTCGGCGACCGGGTGTTCACCCTCGGTCTGCAGCCGGTAGTCGCCGCCGATCAGCTTGTCGTGCTCGGCCAGCACCTCGTCGCTGGGCGCGGTGGCACCGCCGTTGAGGGCCTCCTGCATGGCCTCGAACCGCTCGTGGGCCTCGCGGACGTACCCCGCGCCCAGGGTGGTCAGGTCCAGCTGGTCGGCGATCAGCCGGCGCAGGTAGCCCTTGTTGGGCTCGAAGGTGAGCGCGTTGGGCAGCGCGGGCGCCAGGATCTCGGCCGGCTCACGGCCGTCGTGCCGGCGCATCAGGTCGCAGGCGAGGTGGAGGTGCTCCAGCTCCATGTTCAGGTGGAGCTCCCAGATGGCCTTCACCTTCGGGTCGCTCTCCTGCTCCATGAAGGAGTGGTAGAGGTAGCACTCGTTGTACTCGTGGTGGACCAGCTGCTCCCACCACGTCTCGCCCGGGTCCACCAGCGACTCGTAGTGGGTGACGTGCTCCTCCTCGATGAGCCCGATCTCCTGGTAGAGACGGCGGGCGATCGGCTCCATGTAGGTGGGGCCGGTGTTCATGTAGAAGTTCATCGTCTGCTGCTCGGCCGACATGATCGTCAGCGCGTGCAGCTTCGACAGCGGGTCGGTCTTCGTCCGGTCGTACGGCTCGCGCACGTTGTCCACCGGGTCGCGGTGGTGCAGCGGGGTGGGCCGGCCGGGCATGACCTCGGTGAGCCCGTCCACGACCGACTCCGCCTTGCGGTGCTCGATCATCTCGTACAGGTTCGCGTACCGGTACAGGTGGTCGAAGTCCTCCAGCACCCCGAACTGGTACGCCTGCTTCAGATACGGGTCCGGCTCCATCCGCGCCACCCACGCGGTCAGGTCGACGGCCACCTGCTCGTAGGCGATGGTCGTCTCCAGCACCGACGAGACGCCGGGCAGCAGCCAGTTGACCGCCTTCTGCTGCTGCGCCTCGATGTAGCGGGTCCGCGCGAGCTGCTGCTTGATCTCCATGTCCGGACAGTGCCGGGCCAGCTGGTGGCTGAACAGGATCGCCTCCACCTCGATCCCGTTCATCGTGATGATCCGGCACCGGGTGTAGGGGTCGCAGTGGTCCGGGTCGACCGGTGTCACGTTCAGCTCGCGCCAGTTGCGCACCTGCCGGTCCAGCGGAATGCCGCGCTGCTCCAATGGATTGAACGACATCAGGGCCTCCAGCCCGGTCGAAGACATAGGGCGCAGCACGGGTGCCCCCGCTCCGCATACCAAACAGGGACTCTCACGGGTCCGGCGCCGGACCGTCGGCGTTCGGGTGACGCGCGGGCCGCCGGCCACCCGGACGCCCCGCCGGCGGATGGTCCCGGCGTACCGGGGTACCCCTCGCCCGTACGTACCGGCGCCGCCCCCGTGGCGACGCCCGTACGCCCCGCGTACCGGAGCGTCGGCAAGGAGTGAGCACACGGTTGACCACCGCACCGGACCTGCCCGCACTGACCGCCCTGGACGAGGTGGCGGCCCTCGTCGGGCGGCACGACGATCTCTACATCCGCTGGTCGCGCGGGCCGGGCGTCGATCTGGAGGCCGCGTCCAGCCGGGACGACCTGACGGGCATCGCCCTGCCGGGCCTGTCCGCCAACGCACTGGCCGTGGCTCCGTGGTGGGACGGGCGGCCGGTCCGCCTGTGGGTGGCCCGGCGGCTGTACGACTACTCGCATCTGCCCCGGGAGAAGGGCTCCGCGGTCCGGCCCTGGCTCCTGCACGGCCGCGAGGCCGGCCGCGGCCCCGACAACGAGCCGCTGGTCACGCAGGTGGAACCGGTCGGCTGGATCGCCCCCGAGGTGATGCGGGAGGCGACCGAGGAGGTCGCCCGGCAGGCCGGTGTCTGGGGCCCCCTCCGGCGCGTCCGCTGAGCGGCGGACGCCCGGCCGCCTGCCGCCCTACGGGCAGTCCACCACCTGCCCCGCGAACGACAGCCCGCCGCCGAAGCTCAGCAGCAGGACGGGGCCGCCGGGCGGCAGGTCGCGGCGTTCGACCAGCTTGGACAGGGCGAGGGGGACGGACGCCGCGGACGTGTTCCCGGAGTCGATCACATCCCGGGCGACCACCACGTGCTCGGGCAGGTCGAGCTGCTGCACCACGGACTCGATGATGCGCAGGTTGGCCTGGTGGGTGACGACACCGGCGAGGTCGGCGAGGCCGGTGCCCGCCCGCTCGCACGCCTCGCGGGCCAGCGGGGCGAGTTCGGTGGTGACCCAGCGGAAGACCGTCTGCCCGTCCTGCGAGAAGTGCGGGTGCCAGTCGTCCAGCAGGCGGACGGCCTGGGAACGGGTCGGGTCGGAGCCCCAGACGACGGGTCCGATGTGCGCGGAATCGGCGGCGCTCACCACGGCGGCGCCCGCGCCGTCGCCGAGCAGCACGCACGTACTGCGGTCGGTCCAGTCCGTCACGTCCGACATCTTCTCCGCGCCGATGACCAGGGCGTGCCGGGCGGCGCCCGCGCGGACCGCGTGGTCGGCGGTGGCGAGCGCGGTGCAAAAGCCCGCGCAGCCGTTGTTCAGGTCGTACGCGACGGCCGACGGGATGCCCAGCACGGCCGCGACCTGGGCGGCGATCGACGGGCAGCGGTCGATGGCCGAGCAGGTCGCCACGGTGACCAGGCCGATGTCGGCGGGCTCCAGCCCGGCCGCGGCCAGGGCCTTGGCGGCGGCAGCGGCGGCCAGATCGGTGACGGACTCCTCGTCGGCGATCCGCCGGGTGACGATGCCGGTACGCCGCCGGATCCACTCGTCACTGGTGTCGACCATCCCCGCCAGGTCGTCGTTGGTCAGGACGCGCGACGGCTGGTGGTGCCCCAGCGCGGCGATACGGGTTCCCGGCACGGCTGCTCTCCTCGGGTCCTCGGCCGGGCACACGGGCGCCCGGCCGGTACGGGTGATGCGGACGGTACGAACGGTGCGGACGGCATCGGCGGCACCAGTGGCACCGCGGACGTCGGCGGCACCGGCCGGAAATATAGCAACCGATCGGTCGGAAGCTAATTCCGGGAGCCCTGGTGACGCGCTGGCTACGATGGCGGCATGAGCCCACGCAAGTCCGCCGCCGAGTCCCGCCGGACCCGGGACCGGATCATCGACCGCAGCATCGCGATCGCCTCGGTCGAAGGGCTGGACGGGCTGACCATCGGCCGCCTCGCCACCGACCTCGGCATGAGCAAGGCCGGCGTCCTCGGCCACTTCGGCACCAAGGAGGCACTTCAGCTCGCCTCCCTGGACGGCGCGTCCGCGATCTTCTCCAGGGCGGTGTGGGAACCGGCCGCCCGTACGGCCCCCGGTCTCGCCCGGCTCCGGGCCATCTGCGAGTACTGGATCACCTACCTGGAGCGCGAGCACGGCGCCTTCCCCGGCGGCTGCTTCTTCACCACGGCGGCGGTCGAGTTCGACGCGCGCGTGGGCCCTATCCGGGACGCGGTGGTGCGCCGTTCCACGCTCTGGCGCCGCCGTCTGGCCAACGAGATCCGGTACGCCGTCGAGGCCGGCGAGCTGCCCCCGGACACCGACCCCGACCAGCTCGTCTTCGAACTGATCGGCCTCTATACGGGCCTCAACCAGGCCATCCAGCTCTTCGCCGACCCGCTGGCCCAGGACCGCACCCGCCGCGCGCTCGACCGCCTGCTGGCGCCCGCGCCCCGATCGGAAGCCGCGCCGTCATCGGGGGCCGCGCCGGGACCGGGAGCCGCCCGATGAACGTCGCCGACCTGCTCAGGACCGAGATAGAGGTCATCTGGCCCACGGACGGCCGGGGCCGCTTCCGGGGCCCGCAGCACATGGTGATCTCCGTATCGGCCGACGGCCACCACCAGGTGCCGGCGGTCGCCGACCACCTCCCGGACGCGCTCGCCGCCGACCTGCTGGCGTCCGTGGCGAAGGAGCCCGCCCCCGAGAACCCGGGCTTACCGCCCCCGGCCCTCCCCCGCCTCCGGCACCTGCTGGAAGCCGTCGTCGGCCCCGTACACATCACCTCGGGCCCGAGCTACCTCATCCGCCCCGACCGCCTGCGCTTCACCCCGACCGCGCCCGTCGTCCCCTCCGACACCGAAGACTCCGCAGCCCTCGCGGCCCTGCGCCCCGCCAACCCCGGCAACTGGGACACCGACGAATGGCACGACCTGCTCGACGGCAAACTCGGCCCGTGGGCCATGGCCCTCGACCCCGCCGACCCGGCCCGGGTCGTCTCGATCTGCCACACCCCCTGCTGGACCGACCGCGGCGCGGAAGCCGGCACCTGGACCCGCCCCGGCCACCGCGGCCGGGGCCACGCCGCGACCGTCACCGCCGCCTGGTCCCGCCTCCAGGCCCCCACCGGCCGCCACCTCTTCTACAGCACCTCCGACACCAACCGCTCCTCCCGGAACGTCGCCGTCCGCCTGGGCCTGGCCCCCCTGGGCCACCTCTGGAAACTGTCACCACCGGCGAGCATCGCGCTCTAGCCGTCCCGCGCCCCGCACTGCCTGTCCCGCCCCTACCCCACCGCCTCCATGTACCGCAGCACCGCCAGCACCCGCCGGTGGTCCGTCTCCGACGGCGGCAGGTCCAGCTTGGTGAAGATATGGGCGATGTGCTTCTCGACGGCGCGTTCGGTGACGGTGCAGGCGGTGGCGATGGCCTGGTTGGTACGGCCCTGGGCCATCTGGGCGAGGACTTCGCGTTCGCGCGGCGTGAGGGTGTCCAGGGCGTCCGCGCGCCGCCCGGCGCCGAAGAACTGGGTGACGACCTCGGGGTCCAGTGCCGTACCGCCCGCCGCGACCCGCTCCAGCGCGTCCACGAACTCGCCGATGTCCACCACCCGTTCCTTGAGCAGATAGCCGACGCCGGCCGCCCCGCCGCCCAGCAACTGCGCCGCGTACTTGGTCTCCACGTACTGGGAGAAGATCAGTACGCCGGTGCCGGGGTGGTCCCGGCGGATGGCCACGGCCGCGCGCAGCCCCTCATCGGTGTGGCCGGGCGGCAGCCGGATGTCGACGACGGCGGCGTCCGGGCGGTGTTCGGCGACCGCGGCCCGCAGCGACTCGGCGTCGCCGACGGCCGCCGCCACCTCCACCCCGCGCAGGGCGAGGAGTTGGACGAGGCCGTCCCGCAGGATCGCGGAATCCTCGGCGATGACGACGCGCATGGGGTGGCCTGCTTTCGGTGCGGGAGGCGTTGTCGGGATGCGTGACCGGGACGCGTCATGCGGGATGACGGCGGTCACGCGCGGGGGACGCGGACGGTGACCACCGTAGGCCCGCCGGGCGGACTGTCGCAGGTCAGGGTGCCGTCCACGGTACGGACCCGGGCGCGCAGCCCGGTGAGCCCGCTGCCCGCGCCGATCACCGCGCCGCCGCGCCCGTCGTCCCGTACGAGCAGCCGCAGTTCGCCCCGGGGGCCCGCCGCCGCATCCGGGTCCCGGTCCGGTCCGCTGCTCAGCTCCATCGTGACGCCCGAAGCGCCGCTGTGTTTGACCGCGTTGGCGAGCAGTTCGGCGGCGCAGAAGTAGAGGAGGGATTCGACGGCCGGTGACGGGTGGCGGCGGGTCGCCGCGTCGACGGTGAGCGTGACCGGCAGGGCGCTGTCGGCGGCGAGCGTGGCGAGCGCCGCGTCCAGGCCCTGGTCCAGTACGGGCGGATGGATGCCCCGTACGAGGTGCCGCAGGTCGGCCACGGCCTGCTTCGCGTTGCCCTGCGCGGTCTCCACCACGGCCAGCAGTTGGTCCCGGTCCGCGCCCGCGCCGATCAGCTCGCGGATCATCGTCAGATGCATGCCCAGCCCGACCAGCCGGGCCTGCGTACCATCGTGCAGGTCCCGTTCGATGCGGCGGAGCGTCGCCGCGGCGTCCTCGACGGCGTGCGCACGGGTCTCCTCCAGGGTGCGGATGCGCTGCGCGGACGGGTCGGGGCCCAGCAGCGAGCGCACCAGGAAGCGGTGCGGCGCCTGCGCCCGCCGCAGCAGCCACGGCGCGGCGAGCAGCAGCACGGCCCCGGTGGCGACGACCAGCAGCCAGCGCGGCCAGGAGTCGAACTCCGCCCCGTTCACCTGGAGCGAGACATGGCGTTCGCTGCCGTCCGGGCCGCGTTGGGTGAGGTAGTTGACGTGCTTGAGGACGGGGTGGGCGAGGAAGAGCAGCCCGTACACGTACGCCACCAGGACGACCAGCAGCGGGGCGACAGCCGTGAACGGCGCGAGGAGGGCGCAGCCGACCGCCCGCCACCCGGCCTTGTCGCCGAGTACCGCGCGCCGCCACCCGAGCGGCCCGCCGCCCTCGCGTCGCGCGGGCGCTTCGACGTCCACCGCCAGCAGCCCGCGCGCCATGGCGCGCTGCGCGCCGCCGAGGGCCGCCGCTCCCCGTACGGTCAGCGCCATCAGCCACGGCCCCAGCGCGGTCCACGCGAGCACCGTGCTCACCAGCAGCCCTCCGACGACGAGCGCCATGCCGAGCAGCGCGAACGGCAGCCCGAGGACGGCGTGCAGCATCGCGGCCAGGTTCCGGGGAGTGAAGGGGGCGAGAAGGCGGGAGCGCAGGCGAGGTGCGGAGGCGGCTATGGGCATGGCCTTCAACTTACGGCCAGGCCCCTCACACCCCGTCCGCCCGCACGCTGAGGTCAGCGTTCCCCACGGGAAACAGCGCAGATGCGGACGGGTAACAGCCGGACCGCACGCTGGCGGACATGACCTCGCAACAGCGTGTGGTGGTGATCGGCGGCGGCATGGCCGCGGCCCGGCTGGCGCAGCGCCTCGGCCGGGCGTCCGCCGACGGCGGCCCGGTGCTCACCGTCATCGGTGAGGAGCCGCACGCGCCGTACAACCGTGTTCTGCTCGCCGACGTACTGGCCGGCCGGTACGCGCGGGAGGTCATCACCCTGCCCGCCCCGCACAGCGCGGTGCGGTGGCTGGGCGGGGTGCGGGCGGTACGGATCGACCGGGCGAGCCGCACGGTGCTGTGCGACGACGGGCAGGCCGTACCGTACGACCGGCTCGTCCTCGCGACCGGCTCCAACCCGGTGCTGCCGCCGCTGCGCGGCCTCTTCCCACCCGGCCGCCCCGGTCTGCCCAACGGTGACCTGCCGGACGGCGTCCACCCCTTCCGCACGCTCGACGACTGCACCGCGCTCGCCGCGGCTGCCGCCCTTCCCGGCGCACGCGCCGTGGTGATCGGCGGCGGGCTGCTCGGCGTCTCGGCGGCCCGCGCGCTGGCCGAGCGCGGCGTACCGGTTCTACTGGCGCAGCAGGGCGAGCACCTGATGGAACGCCAACTGGACGCCGGGGCCGCGGCCCTGCTGCGCGCGCACCTGGAGGCGCTGGGCGTGGAGGTCCATACGGAGTGCCGGGTGCGCGGGCTGCGCGTCGAAGGCGGCGCCGTACGCGGTGTGGAGCTTGCGGACGGTTACGCACCGGCCGCCGACCTGGTCGTCCTGGCCTGCGGAGTACGGCCGCGCGTCGGCCTCGCGCGCGCCGCCGGGCTGCCGGTCGACCGCGGCATCGTCGTGGACGACCAGCTGCGGACGGCCGATCCCCTCATTCACTCGATCGGCGACTGTGCGCAGCACGACGGCCTGGTGTACGGCCTGGCGGGCGCCGCCCTCGAACAGGCCGACCAGCTGGCGCGCATCCTCGGCGCGGAGGCCACCCGCTACCGCGGCACCCGCGCCCTCACCCGCCTCACCCTCACCGGCCCCGGCTCCGCTCCCCGATCAGCCGACACTCCCCTCGACCTGGCCGCCTTCGGCACCCCCTCCCCCCGCCCCGGCGACGACGTGATCCACCTGTCCGACGCCACCCGCAGCGCCTACCGCAAGGTCATCGTCCGCGGCGACCGGCTCGTCGGCGGCATCCTCCTCGGCGACCTGGGCGCCGTCGGCACCCTCGCGCGCACCTGGGAGGCCGACGACCCGCTCCCGCCGACGGCCCCGCTCCTGCACCTGCTCACCACCGAGACCGCCACCCCTTCCCGCACCGACGGAGGCTCCTGACCATGGCCGCAACCGCCGTTCCCACCCTCGTGCTCATCGGCCACGGCATGGTCGGCCAACGCTTCCTCGAAGCCCTCGCCGACCGCGGCGTGACCGGCCGGGCCCGGGTGGTCGTGCTGTGCGAGGAGCCGCGCCCCGCCTACGACCGGGTCCAGCTCACCTCGTACTTCTCCGGCCGCACCCCGGAGGACCTGGCGCTGGCCGACGCCGACTTCATGGCCCGGCACGGCATCGAACTGCACCTCGGCGACCCGGCCACCGCCATCGACCGCGCGGCGCGCACCGTCACCGCCCGCTCCGGCCTGACGGTCGCCTACGACACGCTCGTCCTGGCCACCGGCTCGTACCCGTTCGTGCCGCCGGTGCCGGGCGCGGACAGCGCGGGCTGCTTCGTCTACCGGACCGTCGAGGACCTGCTCGCCATCGAGGAGTACGCCAAGAACTGCCGCACCGGCACGGTCGTCGGCGGCGGCCTGCTCGGCCTGGAGGCGGCCGGTGCGCTCAAGGGGCTCGGGCTGCGGACCCACATCGTGGAGTTCCAGCCGCGGCTGATGGCCGTCCAGGTGGACGAGGGCGGCGGCAGCGCGCTGCGCCGTACCGTCGAGGAGATGGGCATCGACGTCCACACCGGCGTCGGCGGCAAGGAGATCGTCGCGGGCGCGGACGGGGCCGTACGGGCCATGGAGCTGTCCGACGGCTCGCGCGTCGACACCGACCTGGTGATCTTCTCGGCGGGGGTGCGCCCGCGCGACCAGCTCGCCCGCGACTGCGGGCTGGCGGTGGGCGAGCGCGGCGGCATCGTCGTGGACGAGCGGTGCCGTACCGGCGACCCCGCCGTGTACGCGATCGGCGAATGCGCGCTGGCCGCGGACGGCAAGGTCTACGGCCTGGTGGCGCCCGGTTACGAGATGGCGGAGACGGCGGCGGCCGCGATCGCCGGCGACCGCGAGGTCTCCGGCTTCACCGGCGCCGACACCTCCACCAAGCTCAAGCTCCTCGGCGTGGACGTGGCCTCCTTCGGCGACGCGCACGGCGCCGCCCCCGGCTGCCTCGACGTCGTCTACGCCGACTCCCGCTCCGGGGTCTACAAGAAGCTGGTCATCGGCGCGGACGGCGAACTGCTCGGCGGCGTGCTGGTCGGCGACGCCGAGTCGTACGGCCTGCTGCGCCCGCTCACCGGCACCGTGCCGCCGGTCGCCCCCGAACAGCTCGTCCTCCCCGCGGGCACCGGCGCACCCGCCGGCGCCCTCGGCCCCGCCGCGCTCCCCGACGACGCGGTGATCTGCAACTGCCACAACGTCACCAAGGGCACCATCCGGGCCGCGGTCTCCGAGCACTCCTGCACCACCGTGCCCGAGGTGAAGAAGTGCACCAAGGCGGGCACCGGCTGCGGCAGCTGCGTCAAGGCGCTGACCACCCTGGTCAACGACGAGCTGACGGCCGGCGGTGTGGTGGTCGAGAAGGGCCTGTGCGGCTGCTTCCCGCACACCCGCGCCGAGCTGTACGAGATCGTCCGCACCCGCCGGCTCACCTCGTACGCCGAACTGCTGGACGGCCACGGCCGGGAGGAGGCGCGCGGCGGCGACGGCTGCGAGACCTGCAAGCCGACGGTCGCCTCGATCATCGCCTCCCTCGCCCCCACGGTCGGCGCCGACGGCTACGTCCTGGACGGCGAGCAGTCCGCCCTCCAGGACACCAACGACCACTTCCTCGCCAACCTCCAGCGCAACGGCTCCTACTCGGTCGTCCCCCGCATCCCCGGCGGCGAGATCACCCCCGAGAAGCTCATCGTCATCGGCGAGGTGGCCCGCGACTTCGGCCTCTACACGAAGATCACCGGCGGCCAGCGCATCGACCTGTTCGGCGCCCGCGTCGACCAGCTCCCGCGCATCTGGGCGCGCCTGGTCGACGCCGGCTTCGAATCCGGCCACGCGTACGGCAAGGCCCTGCGCACCGTGAAGTCCTGCGTCGGCCAGACCTGGTGCCGCTACGGCGTCCAGGACTCCGTCCGTATGGCCATCGACCTGGAGCTGCGCTACCGGGGCCTGCGCTCCCCGCACAAGCTCAAGTCGGCCGTCTCCGGGTGCGCCCGCGAGTGCGCCGAGGCCCGCGGCAAGGACTTCGGCGTCATCGCCACCTCCAACGGCTGGAACCTCTACGTCGGCGGCAACGGCGGCGCCACCCCGCGCCACGCCGACCTCCTGGCCCAGGACCTCTCCGACGCCGAACTGATCCGCCTCATCGACCGCTTCCTGATGTTCTACATCCGCACCGCCGACCGCCTGGAGCGCACCTCCGCCTGGCTGGAACGCATCGAGGGCGGCCTCGACCACGTACGCGACGTGGTCGTCCACGACTCCCTCGGCCTCTGCGACGAACTGGAGTCCCTGATGGCCGCGCACGTCTCGGCCTACCGCGACGAATGGGCCGACACCCTCGCCGACCCCGACCGCCTCGCCCGCTTCGTCTCCTTCGTCAACGCCCCCGACGCCCCCGACCCGGCCGTCCGCTTCGTCCCCGAACGCGACCAGATCAAACCGGACCTCCCCCTCCTGTCCGGCCCCACCCTCCCCGTACGCACCCTGTCCCCCTCCGACACCCGCACCCTGGAAGGAACCGCAGCCCGATGACACTCGCCATCGAACTCCCCTCGGAACAGCACGAGACCGGGAACTGGCTCCCGATCTGCGACCCGTCCACCCTCGTCCCCGGCCGAGGCGTCGCCGCCCTCCTCCCCGACGGCACCCAGGCAGCCCTGTTCCTCGACCGCACAGGCCACCCCTACGCCATCGACAACCGCGACCCCTTCACCGGCGCCTACGTCCTCTCCCGCGGCCTGACCGGCACGGCGAACGGCCGCCCGTTCGTCGCTTCTCCCCTGCTCAAGCAGCGTTTCGATCTGGAGACGGGGGTTTGTCTGGATGATCCTGGGGTTTCGGTGGTGGTTTATCGGGTGCGGGAGGTCGGCAGCGAGGGGTGACGGGCCGGCCGTTCCGCTGCCGGCCTCCGGCTCGTCCCACCCGGCCTGGGCGTACGCTGGGGCCCCCGATGCCCCGACGAAGGAGCGCAGCAGGCGTGACGCGTTGGAACACGAGCCATATTCCCGATCAGACGGGCCGTTCGGCGGTCGTGACCGGGGCCAACAGCGGTATCGGCTATGTCACCGCCCGCGAGCTCGCCCGGCGCGGCGCGCGGGTCGTGCTGGCCTGCCGTAACGAGTCGCGTGGTCATACGGCGCTCGCCCGGCTGCGGTCCGAAGTGCCTGCCGCCGAGGCCGAGTTCCGGCAGCTGGATCTGGCCGATCTGAAGTCCGTACGAGCCTTCGCGGCCGGGCTCGACGACTTCGACGGCGACCGCCTGGACCTTCTCATCAACAACGCCGGCGTCATGGCGCTCCCGGAGCGCCGTACCGCCGACGGCTTCGAGATGCAGTTCGGGACGAACCACCTCGGTCACTTCGCGCTCACCGGCCTCCTCCTGCCCAAGCTGCTCGGCACGCCCGGCGCGCGCGTCGTCACCGTCTCCAGTGGCTTCCACGCGCTGGCCAATGTGAAGCTGAGCGATCTGAACAGCGAACGCGGGTATCACCGCTGGATCGCCTACGGCCGCTCCAAGAGCGCCAACCTGCTGTTCAGCCACGAGCTGTCGCGGCGCCTGGCGCGGGCCGGTTCGCAGGTCCTGGCGGTCGCCGCGCATCCGGGGTACGCCGACACCAACCTTCAGACGGCCGGCGTACGGATGGAGGGGCGTACGCGTACCGAGCGTGCCGTGACGCTGCTGAACCGCATCGTCGCGCAGCCCGCCGAGTCCGGCGCGCTGCCCACGCTGTGCGCCGCCACCGCCCCGCACATGAAGCCGGACGCGTTCCTCGGCCCGCGCGGCGGCCTGCGCGGCGGGCCCGCGTCGTCCTTCCGCGCCCCGTGGACCACGGACGACGCGACCGGTGAACGGCTGTGGGCGGCGTCGGAGGAGCTTACGGGTGTGACGTATGAGTTTGGTGGGGTGGAGGCGGAAGGCTGAGCCGAGAGGGCGGGCGCTCACCGCCCGCCCGTATCCTCATCCCGGGCGCCCCGGGCGCCTCGGTCACCTCAACCCGGACGCCTCGAACACCCTCCGGGCCCCGTCCCCGTCGATGCGCTCTCCCAGCGCCCGCAGCACCTCGCCGCCCGAGCGCAGCAGCCCTCGCTCGCGGGAGAGCCGGGCGCCGGTGTCCAGCAGGTGCCACAGGACCGGGTTGCCGGTGAGGGTCTTGGGGTCGAGTTCGACGCGGCTGCCTGTGACGTCGCGCAGGACCAGGCGCGGCGCCATTCCGTCACTGCGGTGTACGAGGACCAGCAGGTCGGTGCGGACGCGGTGCTCGCACAGCAGCCCGCGTACGGCGAGCCAGTCCGCGCCGGCCGTCACCCGCACCGGGAAGAGCGCCGCGAAAAGCACCACCGCGATGGCCGTCCAACAGGCCGCGCGCAGCGGGTCGAGGGTGTGTGCGGCCAGATCGACGGTGAGCATGATGGCGAGCACCGTGGCCGTACCGCAGGCCGCCGCGCGCAGTTCGGGCGCCCAGCTGCGGTCCCGGTACGCCGCCGGGCCGTACACCGGGGGTGGAAGGGCGTACCCCTCCCGCGTATACCGTCCACCGCACACCTCCCGGTCCCGCCGCGCGCCGTCGTCCGCGCCGGCGCCCCCGTCGCCTTCGCCGTGGGCCGTGGACCCGCCCCCGGGTTCGCTTCGCCGTCCCATGGCGTGAGGCTAGGACCGCGGTGGCCGCACCGCGGGGACGTTGATGCGGTGCTGATGGCGGTGCGGCGAACCTTTACGCAGCGCTGACGATGCGTATGCCCTGCGTTCGTACCGGTTGCGGCCGCGTCGCCACCCGGGGTGCCTCACCCACCCGGTGCTGGGCCCACCCATCCGCGTCGGCCCGCCCCCACCGGGCATCAAGAACCCGTGAAGATGCCCGGACCACCCGCAAAGGCCACGCCAAGAACCGGCGCGTTCGTCCGCACCAGCACTCACGCTGGGCTGGCCCTGTCATCGGGGTTCTCCACCCGGTCATCGGGGGCCTTTCCCCGGACATCGGTGGTCGCTCCCCGGTCATCGGGGTTCATTTCCCGACCAGGGTTCTCTTCCCACAGCGCACGGAGGTACGGCGAAAGATGTCGATGGTGTGGAAGGCCACGGGCCGGTCCGCAGGCCAGAAGCCCCCGGATACCGGGGCCGCCGGCCACAACACCCCCCTGGGGACGGCACCGCAAGCACCGGCCCCCGAACCGGACGCCCGGCACCGTCTGACCTCTGTTCAGGGCCTCGCCGCCCTCTCCCTCGACGCGATGGCGTCGGTCGCGTACGGGCCCGAGTCGATCGTCCTGGTCCTGGCCACCGCCGGTGCGTACGGCCTCGGCTGCACCCTCCCCGTGACCCTCGGCATCGCGGCGCTGCTCGCGGTCCTGGTCGCCTCGTACCGCCAGGTGATCGCGGCGTTCCCGAACGGCGGCGGCTCGTACGCCGTCGCCAGGACCCACCTCGGACACCGTACGGCCCTGGTCGCCGCGGCCTCCCTCATCCTCGACTACGTACTGAACGTCGCCGTGTCCGTGACGGCCGGCATCGCCGCGCTGACCTCCGCCTTCCCGGCGCTGTACGGCCAGCGGCTGTGGCTGTGCCTGGCGGTGCTCGTCCTGGTGACCGCGGTGAACCTGCGCGGCATCGTCGACTCGGCGAAGGCGTTCCTCCTGCCGACCGCCGTCTTCGTGGGCTCGATCCTCGCCGTCGTCGCGGTCGGCCTCTTCCGCGACGCACCCGCCTCCACGGCCTCGGCCGACGGCCACGCCTCCGTCCTGTCCGGCAACGCCACCTCCGTCGGCGCGCTGCTGCTCCTGAAGGCGTTCGCCTCGGGGTGCTCGGCGCTGACCGGCGTCGAGGCGGTGGCCAACGCCGTACCGTCCTTCCGCGCCCCCGCCGCCAAGCGCGCGCAGCGCACCGAGGTCGCCCTGGGCGCGCTGCTCGGCGTGATGCTGATCGGCCTGTCGGTGCTCATCGGGCGCTTCCACCTCCAGCCGGTCGAGGGCGTGACCGTCCTTGCGCAGCTCGCGGACGCCTCCCTCGGCCACAACTGGGCGTTCTACGTGGTCCAGTTCGCCACCATGGTGCTGCTCGCGCTGGCCGCCAACACCTCGTTCGGCGGGCTGCCCGTCCTGATGAGCCTGCTGGCCCGCGACAACTACCTGCCGCACGTCTTCGGCCTCAAGGCCGACCGGCAGGTGCACCGGCACGGCGTCCTCGCGCTGGCCGCCGTCGCCGCCGTGCTCCTCGTCTTCTCCGGCGGCGATGTGAACACCCTGGTGCCGCTCTTCGCCATCGGCGTGTTCGTCGGGTTCACCATCTGCCAGGTGGGCATGGTGCGGCACTGGCTGCAGGAACGTTCCAGGTCCGCCGGCTGGCGCGGCAAGGCCGTGCTGAACGGATTCGGCGCGCTGCTGACCGGCGTCTCGGCGGTCGTCGTCACGGCCACCAAGTTCACCGAGGGCGCCTGGCTGATCGTCATCGCCCTGCCCGCCCTCGTCCTCGGCTTCGGCGCGGTCCACCGGGCGTACGGCCGGATCGCGGACCGCCTCCACCTGGGCCGCATCCCCGAACCCCCGCACCGCGACCGCTCGCTGGTCGTCGTCCCCGTCTCCCACCTGTCCAAACTCACCTGCGAGGCCCTGAACGCGGCGGTCTCGCTCGGCGACGAGGTGGTGGCCGTCACCGTCACCTACGCCGCCCCCGAGGACCGCCGCGCGGCCGAGTCGCTGCGCCGCGACTGGGAACTGTGGAACCCCGGCGTCGACCTCCTCGACCTGCCCTCCGCGACCCGTACGGTGGGCCGCCCGATCGCCGCCTACGTACGCGAACTGCGCGACCGCGATCCCGGGACCCGCGTCACGGTCCTGATCCCCGAGGTCGAACCGGCCCACCTGTGGCAGCGCCTCCTCCAGAACCAGCGCGGCGCGGTCGTCGCCCATGCGGTGCGGCGGACTACGGATGCGACTATTTGCCGGTTGCGGTTCCGGTTGTCGGCGTAGGCATCAGGGCTCATTTCGGCGGTCCGGAATGTGACTTCCCTTTGTCGCGTGAAACTTCGCCCCGTCTGATTTGCCCCACACCGAAACGATCTTGACCGGGTGTTTAAGCGCCTTTGTGACCGACGCCATATGAGGTGGCCTTTTTGCCGACCAGGGTGGGACGCCCCAGACTGGTGGTCCGCCCGACGCCCCGGATCAGGTGACCACCCGCCTGGACCGGATCTGCTTCATGAGCGGCGCGGGAGCCGCCGCGAGCGGGCTCGGTGTCACTGCCGGCGTCGCAGGTGGCCCGGAAACCGGGTGAGGCGTCTTCGGCGGCCTCCTCAGGTCTTCCCACCGGGGCGTCGTCGGCGGCCAAGGTCGTTTCCGAACACTGCTTCAAGGTCTGCTGTTGTTGATTCTCGGACGGATACTCGCCGCATGCTCGCTCGTCTGCGCGCTCGTCGCGGCAGTCACCGCTGTGTGGTTCGGTGACGCATGGCATATCGGCATCGGAATTTTCGGGCTGTTCAGCTCGGCCACGTGCAACGTCGTGGTCTGGCGCGCCCGCCGGCAGGGAATGCGCCCCGGCAACCACGCCGGCAGGCGGATGTCCCGCCCTGGGCCATGCGCCCTGTCCGGCGAGGGCGTACCGGAGTAGTTCCGGGGCCCGCCCCTTGCTTCTTGCTTCCTACTTCCCGGAACCGGGGGGCTGGAGCTCCTGATTCGTGGGGTCCTCCCGCGGCGGCTGCTCCGGCGGCCGGACGAAGTCGTGCGCGCCGTTGTCCGAGGACTGCCCGCCGAAGTGGGGTGCCGGCCGGTCGCAGGCAGGAGGGGTGGGCCGGTTGCCCATCGGCATCAGCCCCAGATCGGGCGCGAGGAAGGGCACGATGGAGTAGCCGCCGTTGCACATCGGCAGCACATAGAAGCGCTGCGCCTCCATCTCCTTGGTGAGCTTGCCCTTGGGGTCCTGGGCGTCCGTGAACCGCATCCCGTCCCGCGGATTGTCAGGGTTGATCGCCAGCCGTTTGCCCTCCCTCTTGTTCTCGAAGCTGTAGACGGTGTTGTTCTTGTAGTAACCCTCCAGATGGACCACCCACAGGTGCCGCTTGTTGTCGATCTTGTCGATGGGATCGGTCTCGATCTGGAGGTCACCGTTGTGCGTGAGGTAGCCACCGGTGACCCGGTGGACGATCACCATCTCGCGCTGGTGCTTCACGGAAGCGACGAAGGTGTCCAGGGCATTGGGGTACATGGCGATGCTCCTTCCGGCTGGTGAGATGGAGAGCCGGCGGCCGTGGGGCCGGTGATCCGCTTGCCGGCCCGCGTCCGCCGTCCGGCACGAAGGCCCGCCCGTACGGCAGTACGGCGGTACGGAGGCGGCCTCACGTGGTGTGCCGCGGCCGCTTGCCGGGTCGGTGATGAATCAAGGGACGGGCGCCCGACGCCGACGGCGCTACCCGCCGTCCCGTCTGCCACGAAGCGCTACGGCCATCCACGGACGCACCGCGCCGACCAGCTCATCCATGGCATGCCCGACCGCGGCCCCCGGACACCCGCATATGCCCCTCACCCGAGGCGTCCACCCTGTACGCGCGCAGATTCAGCTGATACGAAAAGCGCTCACCGCGCGCCACGTTTCCGCAGGCGTACGCCCCGGGACCGGCGGCCGTGGCGTACCCGCGGGGCGAGCGCCACCGGGCCGGTACGGTACGCCGTCTTGCCGGGCCCGGCGTCCGATGCGACAACGTCTGCATGCCGACCGCATCCACGCCCATGCCCTCGTCCACGCCCTCGTCGCCCCCCGCAGCCGCGTCCACGTCCGCGATACCCTCGGCCGCCCCCACGCCGACGCCATACCGGGGCTTCCCCCTGCGCCACCCGACCCTCCCGCCGGTACGTCTGCCCACCGACCCGGAAAGCGCCGAACTCCACGGCCCGGTCTTCGGCCACACCGACGTGACGCCCCTCGACTGCGACCTCACCGCCCAGCACCCGGGCACCCCGATCGGCGAACGCATCACCGTGACCGGCCGCCTCCTGGACGACCGGGGGCGCCCGGTCCCCCACCAGCTCATCGAACTCTGGCAGGCGAACGCCGCCGGCCGTTACGCCCACCAGGGCGACCAGCACGACGCGCCCCTGGACCCGAACTTCACCGGTACGGGCCGCGCCCTCACCGACGCCGCCGGCCGCTACGCCTTCACCACGATCAAGCCGGGCCCGTACCCGCTCGGTACCCCCGGCGACCCCTGGCGCGCCGCGCACCTGCACTTCTCCCTCTTCGGCCGCGCCTTCACGCAACGCCTGGTCACGCAGATGTACTTCGAGGGCGACCCGCTCCTGGCCCACGACTCGGTACTGCACGCGGCCCCGACCGCCGCGGCCCGCCGCCGCCTGATCGCCACGTACGCCCCCGGGCCGCTACTACCGGGCCGCCCCTCCTCCCTCACCTACCACTGGGACATCGTGCTCGGCGGCCCGGCCCCGACGGCCGCCCCCGCCTGACGTCCAGCTCGCACCACACGGTCTTGCCGATCTCCCGGTCCCGTACGCCCCACCGCACGGCCACTTCCTGTACGAGCAGCAGCCCCCACCCGCCGACACCGTCCGCCCCCGACTCCCGCACCGAGGGCCGGACTTCCCCCTTCGCATCACTCACCGCCACCCGCAGCACCTCCTTCCCGACGGTGAGATGCACGCGCACGAGCCGCCCGGGCACCCGCCCGTGCACGATCGCGTTCGTCAGCAGCTCCGAGACCACCAACTCCGCGTCGTCGACGAGGTACCCGTACCCCCACTCCCACAGCAGCCGGGCCATCCGATACCGCGCGAGCCGCACGCTCCTGGGGAACGGCGTGTAATCGAGCAGGTCCTCGTAGAGGACGGTTTCCACGGGGTCATGCGGAGAGATCATCGACGCCACCTCCGAGTACGAGCAGCGCACACCCTTGCGCCAACTGATGCGGCCGCGCGAGCAGTTCGGTCGTTACGGACGGTAGGACGGCGCGGCATGCCGTACAAGTTCCTCTCGGAGGAAATCCTCCGAACGAGTTGCGGTGCCGCCTCGGCCGCCACCAGACTGACCCGGCACCGCTCAGGAGGAGCAATACGTGGGAACCAGCCAGCCGACGCAGGGAAACAGCACCTCAACGGTCTTGGGTCGCAGACTCGGCGGCGAACTGATGCGCCTGCGCACCGCAGCAGGTCTCCGCCAGCCCCACGCCGCCAAGGCCCTCACCGCCTCCACCACCAAGATCGCCAAGATGGAGGGTGGCTGGGTCCCGATGCGCGACCCGGACATTCGCGCGCTGTGCGAGCTGTACGGAGCCGACATCGAGACGATCGGCTACCTACTCGAACTGGCCCGCCTCGACCGCGAGCGCCGGAAAGCCAGAGGCTGGTGGGTCGACTTCCCTCTCACCGGCAACATGAAGGAGTACATCGCCCTCGAACAAGCGGCGACAACGATCAGGGTCTGGCATCCGACGTTCATCCCGGGGCTGCTCCAGACACCCGACTACATCCGCGTCCTCCGACGCGACGCCGCTGTCACACCACGAGCCGACCAGGACGAGACGTTCGTGGCCGCCCGGCTCGAACGTCAACGAAGGCTCCACGAGCCGCGACCACTCCGCCTCGAGGTCGTACTCCACGAAGCCGCCCTGCGGCATACCTTCAGCGATGCATCGATCATGTTTGACCAGCTACAACACCTGCTAGCGGTGGGCAAACTGCCCAACGTGGCTGTGCGGCTCTACCCTTTCAACGCGGGTGTCACCGCCGGCCTTGAGACGCCGTTCAACATCATCTCCTTCTCCGACGACGGCGCCATGGACGTGGTGTACGTCGAGGTGCCTCTCACCCAACTGTGGATCGAAGGGGGCGAGGGAGCTGCGAAGTATCGCGGTCTGTACGAGAAAATCGCCCAGCGCGCGCTGAGCGAGACGGACTCCCGGTCCCTGATCGCCAAGATCGCCGAGGAACTGCAGTGAACGACAGACACGAGTACCGCAAGTCCAGCTACAGCAACGCCCAGGAAGAGTGCGTCGAAGTAGCCGTCAACGTCCCCCGCACCGTGGCCATACGCGACTCCAAGCACACCGACGGCCCAACTTTGCGCGTCAGCGCCACCGCATGGGCATCCTTCCTCACCACACTGCACACGGAGTCATGACCTATGGTCGCCCCGAGATTTCGCAAGTCCAGTTACAGCAACGCCCAGGAAGAGTGCGTCGAAGTAACCACCACCCGCCACACCATCACCATCCGCGACTCCAACCACCCCACCGGTCCCACCCTCCACCTCTCCCCCACCGCCTGGGCATCCTTCCTCGCTGGGCTCAACGCGGAACCGCGCAGCCAACCGGCAGCTCCCGCGCACGAGCCCGAGACAGCAGCTCTTACAAAGCAGATGTCACCGGTCGGCGCTGGAGCGAACCTGGGCCCCCACTAGACCTCGGCACGGGCGGCCCGGGAGCCGTGCCCCATGACCCAACGGAAGTACCGCAAGTCCACGCACAGCGAAACGGCCCCTACGCCGCCTCCACCCCGGATATTCGGTACTTGCTCACCTCGGCTCCGAGGATCTCGGCCGCCTGCTCCGGCTCGGGTCCCGCGCCGCGGAACGCGGCAAGGTGGGCGTCGGACTTCCAGCGTTCGTACACGTTGATCCGGCTCGGGTCGAGGCGGTCGGGCGAGAGGGCGTAGTCCAGGCAGCCGGGGGATCTGCGGGCCTGTTCGGCCACCGCGTCACAGCCGGTCAGGTACGCGGCGCGGGCTTCGGGGGCGACGTGGAGCTTGCCGGACACGATGATCATGGACGACTCCTCGGGGACAGGCGCAGGTTGCGGCCGCAGGGCCGTAAGCCGCCGGCTTGCGGAAGCCCTGTACGAAGAGCATGCACCAGGGGTCTGACAATCGCCCTGACCTGCGCTTTCCGCCGAACGCGCCGGCTGATGCGGGCAACGGGCCGTCTCCTGCGTGGACGCGGGCGCGGACCTCGGGCAAGGGCCGGGGCCTGTGCCCGGTGCCGCCGTAGGTCCGGTACCTACCTCGGCAGTGGACGAGGGAGGGCTGCCCGTCCCGTCCGGACGAGGGCGACGGCCGGCAGCACGGCGATCAGAGCCGCCCACGGGAGCGCCGCCACTGTCGTGGCGCTCAGCAGCCCGCCCGTCAGGGCGCCGCCTCCGATGCCCAGGTTGAACGCGGCCACGTACCAGGAAGACGCCGCATCGGGGGCGGCGCTGCCCAGGCGGAGAACGCTTGCTTGCAGAGTTACCGGCAGGGCGGCGAAAGCGATGCCCCACAGGGCCACGGCGGCAACAGCGAGCGGTTGCAGGCGAATGCCCGCCCCGAGCAGGAGCAGTGCGGCCGCCATCAGCGCGATGGTGCCGAGCAGGGCCGGCTGTGGCCGGCGGTCCGCCAGGGCGCCTCCGAGCCACGTACCCAGGAAGCCGGCCAGGCCGTACAGTGCCAGCAGCATGCCGATGGCAGCCTCGCTGAAGGCGCCGACCTCGTGCAGCAGGGGCGTCACGTAGGTGTAGACCGTGAAGTGCCCCAGAACGAGCAACGCGGTTGCCGCCACCACGGGCCGCAGGCCGGGCAGCCGCAGCACGCCGGAAAGGCTGCTGGAGCGCGGGGCGCGGCGTTCGGGGATGCCCGGCAGGAGCCGCAGGGCGGCGGCGAGCGCCCCGAGACCGAGGGCCGCCACGGCGCAGAAGGCACCGCGCCACCCTACGGCGCCGCCGAGAGCGGTCCCCAAAGGTACGCCCAGGACGAGGGCCGCCGAGTTTCCCGCGAAGACGATGGATGTCGCGCGGCCCGCGTGTTCCGGCCCGGCGAGCGCGGCGGCGTACCCGGCGACGATCGACCAGAAGACTCCGTGCGCAGTACCGCAGACGAACCGGCCGATCGCCAGCATCGGGTAGTTCACCGCGAGCCCGCAAAGCACGGTCCCCAGAAAGAAGACCGCACCCACCGCGACGAAGAGGCGCTTGCGTGGCCAGCCCGCGGTCCAGGTGGTGAGCGGGGCCGCGGTCAGCCCGACGGTGAAGGCGTACACGGTGACCAGCAGTCCCACCCGTGATCGCGCGGCCCCCAGATCGTCGCTGATCAAGGTCAGCAGGCCGACCGGCAGCATCTCGGTGGTGACGACCACGAACGTCATGGTGGCGAGGACAGCCAGGCCGGCCCGGCGCCGTGCCGGAGACACTGTGGGGCGCCGGGCCGGTCGTGCGGGGGACAGAGCGGTCACACCGACACCGCGGGAAGAGCGCCGAGGAACTCGCGGACATGGCGCAGCCACGTCGCACGGTCGGCCTCGTTCAGGATGTGTGCCGCACCGGGCAGTTCGATCAGCTTGGCACCCGGGATGCCCGCCGCCAGCCGGTACGAGCTCTGGGGCAGCACCAGCCGGTCGCCGGTGGGCGCCACCACGAGGGTGGGCGCGGACAGGTTCTCCAGGTCCGGCCGGACGTCCACGCGGGACACCAGGTCGAAGTGGTCCAGCATGCCCGGGGGCATCCCGGCCAGGGTCTGGGCGACCGCCGCGTCGAGGTCGGCCGGGTCGATGCCCGCCAGATCAGACGGCGACATGCACGAGAGGCAGGCGAGCCGGGCCACGTCGTCCCACCGGCCCGCTTCCCCGAGGGACTTGATAAGCCGGGCGGCCAGGTCCAGAACGGGGTCGGCGACCGGAAAACCGGCGGTGAGGACGAGTGCCCGTACCCGCTCGGGATGCCGGGCGGCGACCCGGACGGCCACGGCGCTGCCGAGCGACTCCCCGAGCACGGCGAACGACTCCTGGCCCGCCGCGACGGCGGCGGCAACCAGCTGGTCGGCGAGGTCGTCCAGATCCAGAGGTCCGGTGGCCACGGGGGAGCTGCCCGCTCCCGGATAGTGCGGGCCTACGAGGGTGTGGTCCTGGGCGAGGTCGTCGAGGACGAGGCCGAAGTTTCCCTGGATGCCGCCACCGGCACCGTGGGCGAGCAGGAGTGCGGGGCCATTGCCCTTCACGAGGACGTCGAGGTCGGACAGGGGAAGCGAGGAATCGGTGATCATGTCGCCGACGCTAAACTCCGACATCAGTGTCAGAGTCAAGTCGCGCGTTGCGCACGGGGAGGCGCGAGCCGCATGCGCATGAAGGAAATGGTGCGTCGCACGGGAGTCCATGAGCGGCTGCTGCGCTACTACGAGCAGCAGGGACTGCTGGCACCGGAGCGGCTGCCGAGCGGCTACCGCGTCTACAGCGAGTCGGACGTCGAGGTGGTGCGCCGCATCCGCTGTCTGCTGGCAGCCGGTCTCCCGACCTCTCTGATCGCTCAGGTGCTCCCTTGCATCCGATCGGACGACGGCCGCCTTGTGCCCACCTGTCCGGATCTGGTCGCCCAGTTGCGGCAGGAGAGCGAGCGGATCACCCGCGCCATCGAGGAGTTGCAGACCTCCCGCACGATGCTCGACACCGTTATCGCCGCCGCGCCTCTTCAGAACGCCGGAGGGCCGGAGGCAGCCGAGGTCAGGTCCGGCTCGCGCAGTGGATGAGGTCTTACGACTCCACCGGCCGCGCCCCCACCAGCCCCCCGTCCACCACCAGGTCCTGCCCCGTCACATACGACGCGTCGTCCGAGGCCAGGAAGGCCACCGCGGCGGCGACCTGGTCGGCCTGGCCGACGGCCTGGAGGGGGACTTCGGCGGCGAGGCGGGCCTCGGCGTCGGGGGACGTGTTCGCGGCGCGGAACATCTCCGTATCGATGTAGCCGGGGCTCACGGAGTTGACGCGGATGCCGCGGGGGGCCAGGTCGGCGCCGAGGGTGCGGGCCAGGTTGTGGACGGCGGCCTTCGTGGCCGAGTAGGCCGAGGCCACGGACATGCCGCGGTAGAGGGTCCATGAGGCGTTCAGGACGAGGGCACCGCCGCGGTCCATGAGGCGAAGTGCCTTCTGGACGGTGAAGAAGACGCCCTTGAAGTTGACGTCGACGGTGGTGTCGAAGTCGGCCTCGGTCAGTTCGGCGCTGGGCTTGAAGATGCCGACGCCCGCGTTGGCGAAGACCGCGTCGAGGGTGCCGCGCCAGGCTTCGATGTCGCGTACGAGCGCGTCCAGGTCGGGCAGGGAGGCCGCGTCGGCGCGTACGGCCAGGAGGCGGTCCGGGGCGTCGAGGCGCGCCGCCGCCGCGTCGAGGCGGGCCCGGTCGCGGCCGGTGATGACGACGTACGCGCCCTCGTCGAGGAACCGGCGCGCGGCGGCGAATCCCATGCCGCTGGTGCCGCCGGTGATCAGGACTGTCTTGTTCGTGAAGCGGTTCATGCAAGAGATGGTGCGGGCGCGCGCCGATGCGCAGGAGTGCGTGCTGAACCTGGGTGTGGGAACACCAGGCTTCCGCGGCGGCCGGCCCGCGCGGGAACACCGGGGTGCCGTGCGGTGCTCACTCCTACGGGCGCCGCCACCGGCCGGTTTCGCGCAGGTGCAACGCGTCCTTCACGCGGGTACGGCAGAGTAGGCGCTCGCGGCGGACGATGATCGTCGATCACCTACGCGGCGGGACGGCACCGGCGGATATACGGAACGGCCAGGCAGACAGCGGGTAACGGCGCACGAGCTACGCAGGGGGCGATCGGCATGACACGCGACGGCGGCACAGGCTTCGGTATCGGCAGACGGCGGCTGCTCGCCACGGCCGGGGGCGCGGCGCTCACCGGCGTGCTGGCGGCGTGCGGCTCCAACACCGGCCGTGGCGGGAAGGGTTCGGGGCCTGCGCTCAGCCAGTGGTACCACCAGTACGGCGAGCCCGGTACCGAGGCGGCCGTGAAGCGGTATGCCGCCGCGTACGACAAGGCGCGGGTCACCGTGCAGTGGCGGCCCGGCGACTACGACCGGCAGACCGCCGCCGCGCTGCTGACGGACTCCGGCCCGGACGTCTTCGAGGTCGACGGGCCGCGGCTGGATCAGATCAAGGGCGGTCAGATCGTGGATGTGACCGAGCAGATCGAGTCCGTCAAGGACGACTTCAATCAGGCCGTGCTGAAGCCGAAGATCTGGGACGGCAAGATCTGGGCGGTGCCGCAGACGATAGACACGCAGCTGCTCTTCTACCGCAAGAGCCTGTTGCAGGCGGCGGGGGTGCAGCCGCCGCGGAGTGTGGACGAGCTGGTGGAGGCGGCGAAGACGCTGACGCGGCACCACCGGAAGGACAAGGTCAAGGGGTTGTTCCTGGGCAACGACGGCGGGGCCGCGGTGCTGGGCGGCACGCCGCTGTTCGCCGCGGGGCTCAGCCTGATCACGGAGGACGGGAAGGTCGGCTTCGATGACCCGGCCGCCGCTCGCGTCCTGGGCAAGGTCCGGCAGCTCTACGCCGACGGATCGTTGCTGCTCGGGGCGCCGACGGACTGGTCCGACCCGGCGGCCTTCGTCCAGGGGCTGACCGCCATGCAGTGGTCGGGGCTGTGGGCGTTGCCGCAGGTCAAGAAGGCTCTCGGGGACGACTTCGGGGTGCTGCCGTTCCCGAAGGACGGCGCCGGGAAACCAGCCGTCCCCGTGGGCGCGTACGGCTCGGCGGTCAGCGCGCGCAGCAAGCACCAGAAGGAGGCCAAGGCGTTCGTGAAGTGGCTGTGGGTGGACGGAACCGACAAGCAGGAGGACTTCGCCCTCTCGTACGGCTTCCACATCCCCGCCCGTATCTCGCTCGCCAAGAAGGCCAAGCAGCTCAAGGAGGGCGCGGCGGCGGAAGCGGTGCGCTTCGCCACCGATCACGGCTTCGCCGAGCCGCTGCTCTGGACGACCGCCAGCCGCACCGCCTATCAGGACGCGCTGAACCACATCATCAAGGACGGCGCGAATCCGGAGACAGAACTGAAAGCAGTCGTGCGGAAGGTCAACTCGGAGTTGCAGCGGGCGAAGAAGAAGTGACGGACGTGGGCGGGGTGAGGCAGAGCGGGGTGGGGCAGGGCCGGGTGCCGATGCGGGGGCGGGACGGCGAGGCCCTGGAGGCCGGCCTAGGCAGCCGGGCCGCAGACGTCGGCCGGGACGGCGGGGCCGCAAAGGGTGGCCAGGGTGGCCAGGCCGGTGGAGCTGGTGAGGCCGGTGGGAGCGGCCAAGGCGGCGGCGCCGGCCGTCTGCGGCGCTTCCGCGGCCCGCAGAACCGGAACCTGTGGTTCTGGGCCTTCGTCGGACCGTTCGCGATCGGTCTCGCGTTCTTCACGTACGTTCCGCTGGCCTGGAGTGTCTATCTCAGCTTCTTCGACGCCCACAACACGGTCAGTCCGACGGACTTCGTCGGGCTGGACAACTATGTGTCGATGCTGGGCGATCACGCGTTCCTGAGCAGTTTGGGAACGTTCCTGCTGTTCACGGCCTTCATCGTGCCGACGACCTACGTGGTGTCGCTCGCGCTCGCGCTCATGGTCAACCGGCTGCGCTTCGCCCAGGCGTTCTTCCGCTCGGTCTTCTTCCTGCCGACCGCGTGCTCGTACGTGGTCGCCGCGCTCATCTGGAAGCTGTCGATCTTCAACGGGGTCAGGTTCGGGCTCGCCAACACCGTGCTGGGGTGGTTCGGCGCGGACCAGACAGCCTGGCTGTCCACGTCCGACCCGCCCTGGTACTGGCTGGTGATCGTGACCGTACGGCTATGGCTCCAGGCCGGTTTCTACATGATTCTGTTCCTGGCGGGACTGCAACGGATCTCTCCGCGACTGTACGAGGCCGCGGCGGTGGACGGCGCGCGGCCCGGCTGGCAGACGCTGCGCCACATCACCCTGCCGCAGCTGCGCGCGACCTCGGTCGCCGTCGTCCTGCTGCTGGTGATCAACGCGTTCCAGGCGTTCGACGAGTTCTACAACCTGATGTCCGACGCCCGCGGCTACCCGCCGTACGCCCGTCCGCCGCTGGTCTACCTCTACTACACCGCGCTCGGCCAGGAACAGAACCTGGGGCTGGGGAGCGCCGGCGCGGTCATCCTCGCGCTGATCATCGCGGTGGCGACCGTCGTACAGGCCCGCTGGTTCGGGCTCGGACGGAAGGAGGACTGATCGCCGATGACCGTATCGAAGCGGGTGGACCCCCGCGTACGGACCGGACGCGCCCTGCGCGCGGTGATCGTCACGATCCTCGCCGTCCTCTTCCTCATCCCCTTCTACCTGCTCGTACGCAACGGCCTGGCCACCGAGCAGGACATCACCGCCCCCGACTGGACGTTCTTCCCGCGCGACATCCAGTGGTCGAACCTGACCGATGTCTTCGCCGATCCGAACCTGCCGCTGGCGCGGGCGCTGCTGAACTCCACGCTGATCGCGGTGTCCACGACGGTCGGCACGGTGCTGCTCGCGTCGCTGGCCGGGTACGGGCTGGCACGCATCCCGTACCGGTACGCCAACGTCGTCTTCTACGCCATCCTCGGCACCCTGATGGTCCCGGCGGCGGTCACCTTCGTCCCCAGCTTCGTCCTCGTCTCGACGCTCGGCTGGATCTCCACCCTGCGCGGCCTGATCATCCCGACCCTGTTCAGCGCCTTCGCCTGCTTCATATTCCGTCAGTACTTCCTGGGTTTCCCGAAGGAGCTGGAGGACGCGGCGCGGGTGGACGGGCTCGGCCACTGGCGTACGTACTGGCGCATCGTGGTGCCCAACTCGCGCCCCGTCTTCGCGGCCGTCGGCACGATCGTCTTCATCGGCGCGTGGAACGCGTTCCTGTGGCCGCTGGTCATCGGGCAGGACCGCGAGTCCTGGACGGTACAGGTGGCGCTGTCCACGTTCACCACGGCCCAGAACCTCAACCTGCACGAGCTGTTCATCGCCGCGGCGATCTCGATCGCCCCGCTGGTGGTCGTGTTCGTGCTGTTGCAGCGGTACATCGTGGCGGGGGTGGAGCGGTCCGGGATCGACGACTGAGGGCGCTGGGTTGCGGACGGCGGGGCCATTCGGCGACCAAAGCTCAGTGGTTCGGCGACGAAAGTCGGTAGCGGGGCGCATGGCGCCTGTGGGGATACTCGACCATGAGCGAAGCGACGAAGCCGGCGCAGGGCCAGGGTGCCGCCCTCACCGTCGGCGAGCATGACCCGGAGTTGGTCAAGCGCCTGGAGGACGGGCTCGACGCCTTCAACGCCGCGGCCACGGGCCACGCCGAGGAGGCCGAATTCTCGGTACGGGTGACGGACGCGGACGGCGAGCTGATCGGCGGGCTGAGTGCCCGGGCCTGGGGCGGGCTGTGCGACATCCACCTGCTGTGGATACGAGAGGACAGCCGCGGACAGGGCTGGGGCACGAAGCTGCTGCGGGCCGCCGAGGAGGAGGGGATACGGCGCGGCTGCGACCGGGCCGCAGTGTCCTCGTACACCTTCCAGGCACCGGAGTTCTACCAGCGGCAGGGATACGAGGAGGTGGGCCGTCTGCCCGGGATACCCGGTGGTCATGAGGACGTGTATCTGTACAAGAAGCTCGGCTGAGGTCGAGGCGGGGGCGGGCCCGGCAACTTGTCAGGGGCGTGACGGGTGGGTCCGGTGTGCCCGGTGCCACCCGCCCCGCTCATGAGGTACGGTGCGTGCCATGACCACGTACTCGACGTCCCGTGAGGCGGAGCCGCTGCGCTGCGGCCCCCACGGCGAGTGCGCACCCCGCGGCATGACGTTCCTGCGCCGCCGTGGCCGGGTGGGTTCTCCCCCGGCCACCGCCCTCCGCCGCTGTTGGTGATCACCGGGCGATGACCGCCCGTCTCCACGGCAGCGTCCCCGGCCTGTCCTGACCGGCACACCGCCCTCACCAGGCCCGGCCACCTCCGCACAGCGCGAAGCGCTTCTCGTACCGCGCGGAGCACTCCCCGCACCGCGCTTCCCCCACCGCGCTTCCCCCACCGCGGATCTCGCAGCACACGCTCCGCGCCGGGTGCCCGCACCCGTGACCCGCGTCCCGTACCTCGCTCCTCACACTCCAGGAGGACCAGTTGACGGCCATCACCGACCCCACCACCCCGATCTCTTCCCGCCCCACCCTCCGCGACCATCGCATCCCCGCTGACGGCCTGTACGAAGGCCACCGCGTCCTGCGCCGCACCCCCGAGGACTGGGAGGACCGCCCGTACGAGCGCTTCGATGTCGTCCCGCAGGCGAGCACCATCGGTGCGGAGATCCGCGGCCTCGATCTGTCCCGGCCGCTCACCCCGGCGCTGCGCGACGATCTGAACCGCGCGCTGCTGGAGTGGAAGGTGCTCTTCTTCCGGGGGCAGCACCTCACGTCCGCCACGCAGCGCGCGTTCGCCCGCAACTGGGGTGAACTGGAGACGAATCCGCTGCTGGCGACGGGTGACGCGGAGGACGTGGCGCGGTTCGACCGCAGCGCGGTGCCGACCTTCGAGAACGTCTGGCACACGGACGTGACGTTCCGCGAACGCCCCGCGCTGGGCGCGGTGTTGCAGCTGCGCGAGGTGCCGGCGTTCGGCGGCGACACCATGTGGGCGGACATGGCGGCGGCGTACGACAACCTGCCGCAGGACGTGAAGGACCGGATCGACGGCGCCACCGCCGTCCACGACTTCCTGCCGGGCTTCGCCCGCTTCTACTCCGCCGAGCGGCTGGCACCGTTCCAGGAGCAGTTCCCGCCGGTGGAGCACCCGGTCGTACGGCGGCATCCAGAGACCGGCCGCCGGATGCTGTTCGTCAACACCTCGTTCACCACCCGCATCGTGGGGCTGGAGCGGGCGGAGAGCGACCGGCTGCTGCGGCTGCTCTTCCAGCAGGCGCACGTGCCGGAGTTCCAGGTGCGGTTCCGCTGGCAGGCGGGCGACATCGCGTTCTGGGACAACCGCGCCACGCAGCACTACGCGGTCAACGACTACAGCACGCAGCGCCGGGTGGCCGAGCGCGTGGCGATCGCGGGCGACCGGCCGTACTGAGGCGGGGATCGCGGTGGTACGGCACCCCCGTGCCACCGGCCGTACCAAGGCGAGGGCCACGGTACGACGCCCCGCGCCCCTACCCACCCCGAGCGCAGGAACGTTACTGCACGCCTCCGGCACCCAGGGGCTAAGCACCCACCTCCCGAGCCTCCATCTCCCGGCCCCCTGCCTCCCGAGCCCCCATCCCCCTGGCTTCCCACTCCTCGCTCTCCTTGATCTCCAGCCCCCTGATCTCCAGCCCCCGGGTGTCCACCCCGCGCACATCGACCTCCGGCCCGCCCCGCAGCAGCGCCGCCCCCAGTGGCGTCAGCGTGTGCAGCACGGCATTGCCATGACGCAGCGTCAGGAGCAGGCCCGCGTCCCGCAGCACCGTCGCATGCTGGCTGGCCGACGCCAGCGACACGTCGACGCGCCGCGCCAGCTCGCTCGTCGTGCAGCCGCCGCCCACCCCGTGCAGGATCGCCGACCGGGTCCGGCCGACGAGCTTGCCCAGCGACGCGTGGACGGGGGCGGCCGGCGTGACGAGGCGGGGCGCGGGGTGTTCGACGGGGTAGACGAGGACGGGCGTCAGGTCCGGGTCGTAGAAGGTGACGGGGGTGCGGCGGCAGAAGAACGAGGGCAGCAGGAGCAGCCCCCGGCCGTTCAGGAAGAGGTCGCGGTCCGCCGGGTAGTCCACCTCCAGGACCGGTGGCCGCCACCGCATGGTGGGCGGGAGCGTGGCGAGGAGGTGGTCGGCGCCGCCGTCGAGGAGCGCCCGGCCGCGGGCGGCGCGGTCCGCCTCGATACGGGCCTGGAGCCGCGGCCAGTACGGCGCGACCGCGTTCTCGTAATAGCTCTGCAGCGCGCCGGTGAGCCGCCCGAGCGCCGCGGAATCGCCCTCGCTGAGCGCCCGCAGCCACGAAGGCAGCGGGCGGGTGGCGGGCAGCCGCGAAAGTTCGGCGTGTAGTCGGGCGGGCGGGGTTGCGCGCACCGCTTCAAGCCCTTCGTCGAGGCCGAGCAGCCCCTCCGCGGGCGTCAGGAAATCCGGAAAATAGCCGCGCGTGGGAACGAGCGGCGCCAGCAGCCGTGTTTCACCATTCAACCGGGAACGTGCTTCGGCACGCCATTTGCCGAGGACCGGGCCGGGCCGCCGGTCGCGCAGTCGGTGAAAACTTAAAACGGTCTCCCACAGCACGTCAGGGCGCGCGGCAATGCGCACCCGGGCCAGATCCGGTCCACTGAAATGGACGCGTAGCACCGAACCCCCACCAATGCTCCTAGTCGACCCCCCGGCCCTCTGAGTATGCACGCAGACACAGGCTGTCACCACGCCCTTTTGGCCAGAGTTGAAAGGGGTCGCGCCATCGGCGCGTTCCCGGAAAGCTGTAACTCAATTCGACGGCAAGGCGAATGGAACGGATTGCTCGATCCCGTGGGGGGTGACGAGGCAATAACCGACCGCTCAGCATTTGCCGTGGAAGGCCGTCAACCAGGCCGACATGGCTGACGGCAGCTCCCGAGGGGGGAGTCCGGAGAAAAGCGAGGGCGGCACCTCCGCACAGGTGCCGCCCTCGTCGGGTCCGGAGCCGGGTTGGGGTTGAGGGTTGGGCCCCGGCCGGCTCCGGTTGTTGGTGGGTGGGGTCGGTCAGCGGCTGTCGCTGCCCAGGGACTCCGCTGCCGCGCGGCCCGCTTCGAGGCGGGCGACCGGGATGCGGAACGGGGAGCAGGAGACGTAGTCCAGGCCCACCTCGTGGAAGAAGTGCACCGATTCCGGGTCGCCGCCGTGTTCGCCGCAGACGCCGAGCTTGAGGTCGGGGCGGGTGGCGCGGCCGGCTTCGGCGGCGCTGCGGACCAGGGAGCCGACGCCGTCCTTGTCGATGGTCTCGAAGGGGCTGACGCCGAAGATGCCCTTCTCCAGGTAGGCGGTGAAGAAGCTGGCCTCGACGTCGTCGCGGCTGAAGCCCCAGACCGTCTGGGTCAGGTCGTTGGTGCCGAAGGAGAAGAAGTCGGCGGACTCGGCGATCTGGCCGGCCGTCAGGGCGGCGCGGGGCAGTTCGATCATGGTGCCGAGGGTGAGCTTGAGGTCCACGCCGCGGGCCTGCTCGACCTCGGCGATGACCTGCTCGGCCTCCTCGCGGACGATCTCCAGCTCCTGGACGGTGCCGACCAGCGGGATCATGATCTCGGCGCGCGGGTCGCCCTTGGCGGCGTTCTTGCGCTCGGCCGCCGCCTCCGCGATGGCCCGTACCTGCATGGCGAACAGGCCGGGGATGACCAGGCCGAGGCGTACACCGCGCAGGCCCAGCATCGGGTTCTGCTCGTGCAGCTTGTGCACGGCCTGGAGGAGGCGCAGGTCGTTCTCGTTGGCGTCCTTGCGGGACTCGGCGAGGGCGACGCGTACGGAGAGTTCGGTGATGTCGGGCAGGAACTCGTGCAGCGGCGGGTCCAGGAGGCGGACCGTCACCGGCAGGCCGTCCATGGCCTCGAAGAGCTCGACGAAGTCGGCCTTCTGGAGGGGGAGGAGGTCGCCGAGGGCGGCCTCGCGGTCGGCGTCGGTGTCGGCGAGGATCAGGCGCTCGACCATCTCGCGGCGCTCGCCGAGGAACATGTGCTCGGTGCGGCACAGGCCGATGCCCTGGGCACCGAACCGGCGGGCGCGGGCCGCGTCCTCGGCGTTGTCGGCGTTGGCCCGTACGCGCAGCCGGCGCACCCGGTCCGCGTACGCCATGATCCGGTGCACGGCCTTGACCAGCTCGTCGGCGTCGTCGGCGCCGGCGTGCATCCGGCCCTCGAAGTACTCGACCACCGGGGACGGGACGACCGGCACCTCGCCGAGGTAGACCTTGCCGGAGGAGCCGTCGATGGAGATCAGGTCGCCCTCCTCGACCACGATGCCGCCGGGCGCGGTCAGACAGCGGCGCTTGGTGTCGACCTCCAGCTCCTCGGCGCCGCAGACACAGGTCTTGCCCATGCCGCGGGCGACCACGGCGGCGTGCGAGGTCTTGCCGCCGCGCGAGGTCAGGATGCCCTCGGCGGCGATCATGCCGTTGAGGTCGTCGGGGTTGGTCTCGCGGCGGATGAGGATGACCTTCTCGCCGGAGCGGGACCACTTGACCGCGGTGTAGGAGTCGAAGACGGCCTTGCCGACGGCGGCGCCGGGCGAGGCGGCGATGGCCCGGCCGATCATCTGCGTCTTCGCGTTCTCGTCGAAGCGCGGGAACATCAGCTGCGCCAGCTGCGCGCCGTTGACCCGCTGGAGGGCCTCGGCCTCGTCGATCAGGCCCTGGTCGACGAGCTGGGTGGCGATGCGGAAGGCGGCGCCGGCGGTGCGCTTGCCGACGCGGGTCTGGAGCATCCACAGCTTGCCGCGCTCGATGGTGAACTCGATGTCGCACAGGTCCTTGTAGTGCGTTTCGAGGGTTTCCATGATGTGCATCAGCTCGTCGTACGACGGCTTGTCGATGCCTTCGAGGTCGGCGAGCGGCACGGTGTTGCGGATGCCCGCGACGACGTCCTCGCCCTGCGCGTTCTGGAGGTAGTCGCCGTAGACGCCCTGCTGGCCGCTGGCCGGGTCGCGGGTGAAGGCGACGCCGGTGCCGGAGTCCGGGCCGAGGTTGCCGAAGACCATGGAGCAGACGTTGACGGCCGTGCCGAGGTCGCCGGGGATGCGCTCCTGGCGGCGGTAGAGCTTGGCGCGGTCGGTGTTCCACGAGTCGAAGACCGCGCGGATGGCGAGGTCCATCTGCTCGCGGGGCTCCTGCGGGAAGTCCCGCCCGGTCTCCTTGGCGACGATGTCCTTGAACTGGCCGACGAGGCTCTTCAGGTCGGCCGCGTCCAGGTCGACGTCGACGCGTACGCCCTTGGCCCGCTTGGCCTCCTCCAGCGCCTCCTCGAAGAGTTCGCCGTCCACGCCGAGCACGGTCTTGCCGAACATCTGGATCAGGCGGCGGTAGGAGTCCCAGGCGAAGCGCTCGTCACCGGCCTGGGCGGCGAGGCCGGAAACCGACGCGTCGGACAGGCCGATGTTCAGCACCGTGTCCATCATGCCGGGCATCGAGAACTTCGCCCCGGAACGCACCGACACCAGAAGGGGGTTGTCGGCCTGGCCGAGCTTCTTGCCCATGGTGGCTTCGAGCGCTTCGAGGTGCTCGGTGACCTCGGCACGCAGTGCCGCGGGCTCCTGGCCGCTGTCCAGGTAGACCTTGCATGCCTCGGTGGTGATGGTGAACCCCGGCGGAACGGGAAGCCCCAGGTTGGTCATCTCGGCGAGGTTGGCACCTTTGCCGCCGAGGAGGTCCTTGAGGTCCTTGTTGCCCTCGGTGAAGTCGTAGACGAACTTCGAAGGCTCGGACGGGGTTACGTGGGGATCTTGTGTTTCCGGCACGGGACTCTCTCCTCGCCGCGGTCTGCCCTGACGGCGAGGAACATACCCAGATCGAAGGTGTCTGGGTACGTCCACTCGGTCGACATACGCCCGTAACCCGCCGTCGGCCAGCAGATCGAAAGTCGCGGCGGGCGAAGAGGTTTATTCAAGAGTTGAAGGCAGGGTTGCTCAGTGCGAGCGGAAGGGGGTAGATCCGCTACGCGTCGCGAACTTTCACTTGATCATTCGAACGCGAGAGGGGTGGCACCCAGTGCCATCGTTTGGAAGGTGCACTCCCTCGCGAACTGCTCATCTGAGCGCACCCCCTATCAAGGGTGGCGAGAATCACGCCCTCGCGCCCGCCCCGGTCCCGCCATGCGGACCCGGAATCGGACCCGGAACCGGACCCGGCGGACGCCTCATCCGCCCGAAGTGTCCAGTTCCGCGTCCGCCGTCACGCCCGCGCGGTCGTACGGGTCGTCCAGCCAGCCGTCCGGCAGAACCACCCGGTTCCGGCCAGATGTGCGGCCACGCGGTCCGTCGGCGCCCGCGGGCCAGGGCTGGTCGAGGTCCAGCTCGCTCATCAGAGCGTCCAGTTCGTCCAGCGACGAGGCGATTGCCAGCTTCTTGCGCAGCTCCGAGCCGATCGAGAAGCCCTTCGTGTACCAGGCGACGTGCTTGCGGAAGTCGATGACGCCGCGCGCCTCGTCCCCCAGCCACTCCCCCAGCAGCGTGGCGTGCCGCAGCATCACGGCCGCGACCTCCTTGAGGGTGGGCCGCGCGTACGTACCCGTCCCCTCGAAGGCCGCCACCAGGTCGCCGAACAGCCACGGCCGCCCCAGGCAGCCGCGCCCCACGACCACGCCGTCGCAGCCGGTCTCGCGCACCATGCGCAGCGCGTCGTCCGCCGACCAGATGTCCCCGTTGCCGAGCACCGGGATCTCCGGGACGGCCTCCTTCAGGCGCGCGATGGCGTCCCAGTCGGCGGTGCCGCCGTAGTGCTGGGCCGCCGTGCGGCCGTGCAGCGCGATGGCCGTGACGCCTTCCTCGACGGCGATCCGGCCCGCGTCGAGGTAGGTGATGTGATCGTCGTCGATGCCCTTGCGCATCTTCATCGTCACGGGCAGCCCGCCGGCGTTGGAGACCGCCTCGCGCAGGATGGAACGCAGCAGGTGGCGCTTGTACGGGAGGGCCGAGCCGCCGCCCTTGCGGGTCACCTTCGGCACCGGGCAGCCGAAGTTCAGGTCGATGTGGTCGGCCAGGTCCTCCTCGGCGATCATGCGGACGGCCTTGCCGACGGTGTCCGGGTCCACGCCGTACAGCTGGATCGAGCGCGGCTTCTCCGTCTCGTCGAAGTGGATCAGCTGCATGGTCTTCTCGTTGCGCTCGACCAGCGCCCGCGTCGTGATCATCTCGCTGACGAACAGGCCCTTGCCGCCGGAGAACTCCCGGCACAGCGTCCGGAAGGGGGCATTGGTGATCCCGGCCATCGGCGCGAGGACCACGGGCGGCTGCACCGCGTGCGGGCCGATCTGCAGCTGAGTCATGGGGAGCGGGCTTCCTTCTGGGTCGGCGGGTGGAGGGGGCGACCTCCCATTGTCGCGCACCGGCGCGGGAGGGTTGACGGGGTTGTTGTGACGTATCTGCCGGAGGCTCTGATCGGGGGCGTTGTCGCGGGCCGCCCGACGTTCTGATCGGGGCCGTTGTCGCGCCCCAGCCGACGTTCTGATCGGGGGCCGCCGTCCCGACCGGAGCCGCCATCCCGACCGGGGCCCCGTCCCGCACGCGCGCGGCGGTTTCGACGCCAGGTGGGAGCCTTGCCGGGGCCGCCGTTACGCACCCGCCCGACACCCCCGGAGCCTCCGCCCCGCCCCCACCCGGCATCCTCCCCGGAGCCCCCCGCGCCCGTTCGTTGTAGCGTTCACCTATGCCCCAGCTCAGCCATCGGCGACGCCTGCTGGTCCTGGCCATCTGCTGTATGAGCCTGCTGATCGTCAGCCTCGACAACACCGTGCTGAACGTCGCGCTGCCCTCCATGCAGAAGGACCTGGACACCACGCTGTCCGGGATGCAGTGGACGATCGACGCCTACACCCTGGTCCTCGCGTCGCTGCTGATGCTGGCCGGCTCCACCGCGGACCGGCTCGGGCGGCGCCGGGTCTTCCAGGCGGGGCTGGTGGTCTTCGCGCTCGGCTCGCTGCTGTGCAGCCTGGCGCCGAACCTGGAGTGCCTGGTGGCGTTCCGCATGGTGCAGGCCGTCGGCGGCTCGATGCTCAACCCCGTCGCGATGTCGATCATCACCAACACCTTCACCGACCCGAAGGAACGGGCCCGCGCGATCGGCGTGTGGGGCGGCGTGGTCGGGATCAGCATGGCGGCCGGGCCGATCGTCGGCGGGCTGCTGGTGCAGAGCGTCGACTGGCGCGCGATCTTCTGGATCAATGTGCCCATCGGGGCGCTCGCGCTGTTCCTGACCGTCCGGTACGTGCCGGAGTCGCGCGCCCCGCACCCGCGCCGGGTCGATCCCGTCGGGCAGCTGCTGGTGATCGCGCTGCTCGGCACGCTGACGTACGCGATCATCGAGGCCCCGGCCGCGGGCTGGACCTCGCCGCTGATCCTGGGCTTCGCCGCGACCGCCGTCGCCGCGCTGGCCGGACTGCTGTGGTACGAGCGCCGGCGCGCCGAGCCGCTGATCGACCTGCGGTTCTTCCGCAGCGCGCCGTTCAGCGGCGCCACGGTCGTGGCGGTCTGCGCGTTCGCCGCGCTCGGCGGCTTCCTGTTCGTCAACACGCTCTACCTTCAGGACGTCCGGGGCCTGTCAGCGCTGGACGCCGGGCTCTACATGCTGCCCATGGCGGGTATGACGCTGGTCTTCGCACCGCTGTCCGGGCGGCTGGTTGGAGCCGTGGGCGCGCGGCTGCCCCTGCTGCTGGCGGGGCTGGCGATGGTGGCCAGCGGGGTACTGTTCGCGGCGTTCGAGGCGGAAGCGAGCACGCCGCTGCTGTTCACCGGGTACGTGCTCTTCGGTATTGGATTCGGGCTGGTCAACGCGCCCATCACGAACACTGCGGTGTCCGGGATGCCCCGTACGCAGGCGGGTGTGGCGGCGGCGATCGCCTCCACCAGCAGGCAGGTGGGGCAATCGCTGGGCGTCGCCGTGATCGGGGCCGTACTGGCCAGCGGGACGCGGGCCGCCGCCACGGGGAGCCAGTTCGTCGAGGCGAGCCGCCCGGCATGGTGGATCATCGCGGGCTGCGGCGCGGCCGTACTGCTGCTGGGAGCACTGACCACCGGCCGCTGGGCGCGCGAGACCGCACGCCGTACCGCAGAACGACTGGAATCGACGCAGGACGCACCGGACGGGCAGACCCCGCCGCCCGGGCCCGGACCCGGCGACCAGCCTCAGACGCGGGTCAGGGCCTGATACCGCTGATCAGGGTCTGAAGCCGCTGATCAGGACCCGCAGCCGCTGATCAGGGCCTGAAGCCGCTCCAGCCGCTCGCGCGATTCCTCGTCGTCGGGGGTGTAGGTGAGCATCCTGGGGCCGTGGTTGGGGCCGGTCCACAGGCCGGTTGCGGAGAGGCGCAGCAGGCCGACCTCCTTGTGGCGGAAGATCTTGGAGTGGCTCACCGGCCGTACGACCTCCTGGCGCGCCCAGATCTCACGGAACTCGGAGGAGGCCGCCTCCAGCCGTGCCACCAGCGCCTTCCAGGCCGGTTCGGCGACGTGCCCGGCCATGGAGGCGCGGAACTTGGCGGCCATCACGCACAGGGTCTTGTCCAGCTCCACCAGGCTCGCCCGCCAGTCGGCGTTGGTGAACGCCAGCCACATGCAGTTGCGGTCCTCCTCCGGCAGCGCGTCCAGGTCGCACAGCAGCCGCCCATAGGTGCTGTTGTACGCCAGGATGTCGAAGCGGCTGTTCTGGACGACGGCGGGGAACGGCGCGAGCTGGTCGAGCATCTGCCGCATCGACTGCGTCACGACGGCGCACTCCGTGCCGCGCACCGGATCGGCCGCGCCGGCCAGCGCGAAGAGATGTCCGCGCTCGGCCCGGTCCATCTGGAGCGCGCGGGCCACGGCGTCCAGCACCTGCGGCGAGACGTGGATGTCCCGGGCCTGCTCCAGCCACGTGTACCAGGTGACGCCGACCGCGGACAGGTGGGCGACCTCCTCGCGGCGCAGCCCGGGCGTACGGCGCCGGGGGCCGCGCGGCAGGCCGACCTGCTCCGGGGTGATCCGCTCGCGGCGGCTGCGCAGGAAGGCGGCCAGTTCGCCGCGCCGGACGGCGCCCTCGGTGGGCGTCGACTGCTGCGCGGTCTGCGGCTTTACTGTCTGCGGCTGCACCGTCTCCGGCATCGTGGCGGTCATGATTCCAGGGTGCCGGAACGCCCATCGGGTTGCCAGGTAGCGCCAGTACCAGGATAAGGAGACTCTGGTACCCCTCTGGGAGTCGGACGATCGTCTTCCCTGTGAGCGATACCCAGGTACGAACCGTCCCCCCGCGGACCACCGCGTCCGCCCCGCCCCGTCCCGCCGCCCCCGCACTGACCACGCTCGGGCTGATCACCGTGCTGCTCGGCGCCGCCCTGCCGATGATCGACTTCTTTATCGTCAATGTGGCGCTGCCGACCATCGACCGTGATCTGCGCGCGGGCCCGGCGCTGCTGGAGATGGTCGTCGCGGGGTACGGCGTGGCGTACGCGGTCCTCCTCGTCGTCGGCGGACGGCTCGGCGACATGGTCGGCCGCCGTCGGCTGTACCTGTGGGGGCTGGCCGCCTTCGGGGTCACCTCGCTCGCCTGCGGGCTGGCGCCGGACGCCTGGACGCTGGTCGCGGCGCGCGTAGCCCAGGGCGCGGCGGCGGCGCTGCTGCTGCCGCAGGTGCTCGCCACCATCCAGTCCACCACCACCGGAGCGCGCCGCGCCAAGGCCGTCAGTCTGTACGGCGGTACGGCGGGCGTCGCCAGCGCTGTCGGCCAGGTGCTCGGCGGGCTGCTGGTCGCCGCCGACCTCGCGGGGACCGGCTGGCGCGCGGTGTTCCTGGTGAACGTTCCGGTCGCCGCCGTGGCTCTGCTGCTGGCGCTGCGCACCGTCCCGGAGACCCGTTCGCCGCATCCGACCCGGGTCGACGGCCCCGGCACGGCGCTGCTGGCCGTCGCGCTGGTCAGCCTGCTGCTGCCGCTGACCGAGGGCCGCGCGGCGGGCTGGCCGGTGTGGTCCTGGCTGCTGCCGGTCGTCTTCCCGTTCGCCGCCGCGGCGTTCGTCGTCGTGGAACGGCGCGCCGAACGGGCCGGCCGCACCCCGCTCGTGCCGCCGTCCCTGCTGCGCCTGCGTACCGTACGCAGCGGCCTGGCCGTGATCCTGCCGTTCTCGGTGGGTTTCGGCGGCTTCATGTTCGTGCTGGCCGTCGCCCTCCAGGACGGCCTGCGGTACGGGCCGCTGGCGGCCGGGCTCTCCCTCGCGCCGCTGTGCGTGGCCTTCTTCTTCGCCTCGCTGGCCGGGCCCCGGCTGGTGGCCCGCTTCGGGCGGCGGGTGGTCCTGACCGGGTCCTTGATCCAGGGCGCCGGGCTGCTCGCGCTGGCGCTGATCTTCCGTACGCAGTGGCCGGACGTGCCCGCGGCGGCCATGGCGGGCGCCATGGCGCTGCTCGGCGTGGGCCAGGGCCTCGTCCTGCCGATCCTGCTGCGGATCGTGCTCAGCGAGCTGCCCGCCGCCCAGGCCGGGGTGGGCAGCGGCGCCATGGTCACCACGCAGCAGGCCGGTCTGGCCCTGGGCGTGGCGACGCTCGGCTCGCTCTTCCTGGCGCTGCTGCCCTCGCTGGGCGTACGGGACGCGCTGATCATCGCGCTGCTCGCGCAGGTGGCGACGGTGGCGCTGAACGTGGGGCTCTCGTTCCGGCTGCCGCGGACGGTGCGGTAGGCGGGCGCCGGGGTGGGGTGACACCGGCACAGACAGAGTGGCGAATGACAGATATTGAAATCTGTCATCGCTCATGTCATGGTTGAAGCGTGCCGCCGCCCGCGCGCTCGTCCGCGGCGCGCGGCGGCCCGCCACCCCACCCACCGCGACTGAGGAGCACCCCGTGCAGACCCGCACCCTCGGCACCACCGGCCCGCAAACCTCGGCCCTCGGCCTCGGCTGCATGGGCATGTCCGCCCTGTACGGCGACCCCGGCGACCGCGCCGAATCCATCGCCACCATCCACGCGGCCCTCGAAGCCGGCGTCACCCTGCTGGACACCGGCGACTTCTACGGCATGGGCCACAACGAACTGCTGATCAACGAGGCGCTGCGCAGTGCGCCCGCCGCCCGCCGCGAGCAGGCGCTGACCAGCGTGAAGTTCGGCGCCCAGCGCACCGTCGAAGGCGACTTCATCGGGTTCGACGGCCGCCCGGCGGCGGTGAAGAGCTTCGCCGCGTACTCGCTCCAGCGCCTGGGCACCGACCACATCGACATCTACCGGCTCGCCCGCCTCGACCCGGACGTGCCGATCGAGGAGACGGTCGGCGCCATCGCCGAACTGGTCGAGGCCGGTCACGTACGGCACATCGGCCTGTCCGAAGTGGGCGCGGACACCCTGCGCCGGGCCGCCGCCGTCGCCCCGATCTCCGACCTCCAGATCGAGTACGCGCTCGTCTCCCGCGGCATCGAGGAGAAGATCCTGCCGACCGCGCGCGAACTGGGCATCGGCATCACCGCGTACGGCGTGCTCTCCCGCGGCCTGCTCAGCGGCCACTTCACGCGCGACCGCAAGCTGGACGCGGGCGACTTCCGCGCCGCGAGCCCGCGCTTCCAGGGCGAGAACCTGCACCGCAACCTCGACCTGACCGACGCGCTGCGCGAGATCGCCGAGCAGAAGGGCGTCACCGTCGCGCAGACCGCCATCGCGTGGGTCCTCGCCCAGGGCGAGGACATCGTCCCGCTGGTCGGCGCCCGCCGCCGCGACCGGCTGACCGAGGCGCTGGGCGCGCTGGACGTCACGCTGACCGCCGACGACCTCGCGGCCATCGAGCGCGCCGTCCCGGCGGACGCCGTCGCCGGCGACCGCTACCCGGAGCAGCAGATGGCCCTCCTGGACAGCGAGCGCTGACCTTAAGGGCACGGCCAGGGGGCGTCCGGGTACGGTCCGTAGGAGGACGCCTCCGCGTCCGTACCAGGACGCCCCCGCGCGGCGCCCCCGAGCGAAAGGCCGTACGCCCCCATGCCACCCGCCGAGACCCTGACCCCCGAACGCATCCTCGAAGCCACCGAGGACGTCCTGCGCCGCTACGGCCCGGCCAAGGCGACCGTCGTGGACGTGGCGCGCGCGCTGGGCGTCAGCCACGGCAGCGTCTACCGCCACTTCCGTACGAAGACGGCACTGCGCGAGGCGGTCACGCAGCGCTGGCTGGACCGTACGAGCAAACAGCTCCAGGCCATCGTCGCCGAGGACGGCCCCGCGCCGGAGCGACTGCGCCGCTGGGTGCGCGCGCTGTTCACCGCGAAGCAGCACAAGGCGGGCGACGACCCCGAACTGTTCGCGACCTACATGACGCTGGTCGACGAGAGCGGCGGCGTCGTGGAACGCCATGTCGCCGACCTGACCGGCCAGTTGGCGGCCATCATCCTCGACGGCATCGAGCAAGGCGCGTTCGCGCCGGGCGACTCGGCGGTGCGTGCGCGGGCCGTCTTCGACGCGACGGGCCGCTTCCACGACCCCTGCTACGCGGCGGAGTGGGCGAAGCCCGGCATCGAGGAGGCGATGGAGGCGGTGGTGGAGTTGGTGTTGCGGGGGTTGGGGGTTTGACGGAACCGCGACGGCTGTCAGTGGCGCCGACTACGCTGTGTGTTGACTGGCTCACTTCGCGAGAAAGGCGCATCATGACAGTGATGTCCGAACGATCGAAGGCCATAGACGTTCCCCGTGGCCCAGCCCGCTTCCAGGAGCTGTGCCAGACGCTCCTGAGCATGCATGTGCCCGATGGTTACCGGGCGGAAATCATCGGGGGGAACATCGTCGTGTCGCCATGGTCGAGGGGTTACTACGGCAACGTCATGTGGTCGATCCGATCACAGCTGGCTCCATACGCTCCGCAACCTCATCGTCTTGAGTCCGCCCCCTTCTTGTTCGCCTTCCCTGGGCAGGAACGGGCTTACGGACCAGACGTCTACGCCGCAGCTGCGAGCGTGTTCGACACTGACGACGTCTTCCTCGACGGCGAAGCACTTTCCCTGGTCGGTGAGCTGACCTCCACATCGACGCGTGATGTGGACTGGGGGGACAAACTCGCTGTGTACGGACGCGTCGGTGTGCCGGTGTATCTGCTCGTGGACATGCAGAAGCAGCAGACAACGGTCTTCTGGGGACCCTCCGAGAACGGCTACAACGGTTCTGAGACCACGATGTTCGGCAACAAACTCCGCATCCCCAAGCCTTTCGACTGCGACCTGGACACCACCGACTTCCTCCGGCGCAGCCGTTAGCCCTTCACACCCCCAAGAACCGCAACACCGCCAGCACCCGCCGATGATCCGCGTCGGCCCTCGGCAGGTCCAGCTTCGCCAGGATGCTGTTGATGTGTTTGGCGACCGCCGACTCGCTCACCACGAGCGCTCCCGCGATGCCCGCGTTCGAGCGCCCCTCCGCCATCAGCGCCAGGACCTCCCGCTCGCGTTCGGTCAGCCGCTCCAGGGGGTCGCTCCGCCGACGTACCAGCAGCTGGGCCACCACCTGCGGGTCCAGTGCCGTACCGCCGTCGGCGACCCGGCGCAGTGCCTCGATGAACTCTTCGACATCGGCGACCCGCTGCTTGAGCAGATAGCCGATACCGCTGGTGTTCGAGGCGAGGAGGTGGGCGGCGTACCGTTCCTCCACGTACTGCGACAGCATCAGTACGGCGGTGTCCGGCCACCGCTCCCGGATCTCCAGCGCCGCGCGCACCCCCTCGTCCGTGAAGCCGGGCGGCATCCGTACGTCCACCACCGCGAGGTCGGGACGGTGCTCCGCCACCGCCGCCAGCAGCGCCTGCGCGTCCCCCGCCTCGGCGGCCACCTCGAACCCGGCCGTCTCCAGCACCTTCACCAGGCCGACCCGCAGCAGGACGGAGTCCTCGGCGATCACGGCGCGGCGTACGGCGGGCGTCAGGTCGTGCACGGCAACTCCACGGTCATGGTGGTCGGGCCCCCGGCGGGGCTGCTGATCCGGAACGCCCCGTCCACGGAGCGCACGCGCTGGGCGAGCCCCTTCAGACCGCTCCCCCCGGACGGATCGGCCCCGCCCACTCCGTCGTCGGCGACGACCACCCGAAGTATCTCCCCCAGCCGGGTCACGGTCACCTCGGCCCGGGTCGCGTCCGCGTGCTTGGCCACGTTGTTGAGCGCTTCGGAGACGACGAAGTAGGCGACCGCCTCGACCGCCGGCGCGGCCCGCTCGGGCAGGTCCGTCCACAGCCGTACGGGCAGGGGCGCCCGTGCCGCGAGGCCCGACAGGGCGGCGTCCAGGCCGAGTTCGTCCAGTACGGCCGGGTGCAGCCCGCGCACCAGGCTGTTCAGTTCCTCGATGGCCTCCTTGGCCTCCCGGTGCGCCTCGTCGATGACCTGCTGCGCCTCCGGCGGCAGGTCCTTGAGCGTGGCCTTGGCCAGTCCCAGGTTCAGCGCGAGCGCGACCAGCCGCTGCTGCGCGCCGTCGTGCAGGTCCCGTTCGATACGGCGGCGTTCGGCGTCGGCGGCGTCGACCGCGCCGGCCCGGCTCGTGGTCAGGTCCTCGACCCGCCGCTTGAGCTCCTCGGACCGGCTGACGTGCAGCACCGCGCGGCCGACGAGGTTCTCCAGCCGTACGAGGCCGCCGGCCAGGGCGGGTACGGCGGCCAGGACGAGCAGGCCGACGGCCGTGGCGTACCCGGCCCAGGTCCAGACCCCCATGTGGTTCACCCGCCACTGCCACCCCAGCAGCTCGACCCACAGCAGGCTGGTCGCCGCGGTCAGGGCCGCCGCGAGCACGCCGAGCACCAGGAGTTCGAGGAGGCCGAAGAGCGGCCCGATCAGGCAGTTGTAGGCCCACTGCCGCTTGGCTTCACGAAAGCGCAACCTTGGCAGGTCCACGCCGCACAGGGCGCGGAATCGCCAGCGCTGGGCCTCGGTGAGGCAGTAGGCGGCGACGAGGAGCAGTCCCAGTGCCACCGGCAGGACGAACGGCGCGGCGTCCGAGGAGCCTTCCAGCAGGCCGACGAGCTGCGTGATGGCCCACAGCCCCAGGAGTACGGGTATCGCGTGCAGCGGCAGCCCGGCGCCGATGAAGAGAAGATCGCGGCGCAGCCGTACCAGAGCACGGCGCAGCCGCGGTGGGATGGTCATGATCCATACGGTATGCGGGGCCCGGCGGGCGAGCCATGGCGACAGATTCCGCTCCGGGGGTGCAACTGGTACCACCCCAGGTCGGAAAGCGGCGTTACTGACGGTGGCCGCCCGTCCCGGAAGAGTGGATCACGAGCCCGAAGGCCGGGTTCGCCACCGTCCGGAAGGGCCCGACCATGGCGCTCATCGCCCTCAACTCCCCTTACCCCGCTTGCCGGTTCGCCCCTGCGGCGAGCCGCCGCACGTGGGCGGGCCGGGCGCTGACCGGCGCCGGGCTGGCCCTGCTGCCGTGGATGGGGTACCTCGCGGGGACGCTGCCGCCCGCGGAGGCGATGGCGTGGGTGGCGCTGGACGCGGTCGAGGCGGCGTGCCTGCTGGTCGCCGGTACGCGGCTGATGGCGGGGCGGCCGGGTCACCGGGCCGCGGCGGCGGTGGCCGCGGTTCTGCTCGTCGCCGATGCGTGCGTCGATGTGGCGACTGCCGGGCCGGGTGGCGAGCTGGCGAGTGCCGTGGCCATGGCCGTCGGGGCGGAGCTGCCGCTGGCGGCGCTCTGTGCGGCGCTCGCCGCGCGGGCGGCCCGGTGAAAGATGCCCTCAAACGCCGGCCGGGCTGCAATGTCCCGGTACGCACATCGGCCGGGCCGGGATCCCCCGGCCCGGCCGATGTGCGACAAACCGACTGGCGTCAGCAGCCGAGCAGACGCCCGCCCAGGTACGACTGGATCTGGTCCAGCGACACCCGCTCCTGCTTCATCGTGTCGCGCTCGCGCACGGTGACCGCGTTGTCGTCCAGGGTGTCGAAGTCGACGGTGACGCAGAACGGCGTGCCGATCTCGTCCTGGCGGCGGTAGCGGCGGCCGATGGCGCCCGCGTCGTCGAAGTCGATGTTCCAGTTCTTGCGCAGGTCGGCGGCCAGGCCCTTGGCCTTCGGCGAGAGCTGCGGGTTGCGGGACAGCGGCAGCACGGCGACCTTGACCGGCGACAGGCGCGGGTCGAGGCGCAGCACCGTGCGCTTTTCCATCTTGCCCTTGGCGTTCGGCGCCTCGTCCTCGTTGTACGCGTCGAGCATGAAGGCGAGCATGGCGCGGCCGACACCGGCCGCCGGCTCGATGACGTACGGGGTGTAGCGCTCGCCGGCCTCCTGGTCGAAGTACGACAGGTCCTGGCCGGACGCCTTGGAGTGCGAGGACAGGTCGTAGTCCGTACGGTTGGCGACGCCCTCCAGCTCGCCCCACTCGGAGCCGCCGAACTGGAAGCGGTACTCGATGTCAGCGGTGCGCTTGGAGTAGTGCGAGAGCTTCTCGGCGGGGTGCTCGTACCAGCGGATGTTCTCCTCACGGATGCCGAGGTCGCGGTACCAGTTCCACCGCTGCTCCATCCAGTACTCCTGCCACTGCTCGTCCTCGCCCGGCTTGACGAAGAACTCCATCTCCATCTGCTCGAACTCGCGGGTGCGGAAGATGAAGTTGCCGGGCGTGATCTCGTTGCGGAAGGACTTGCCCATCTGCGCGATGCCGAACGGCGGCTTCTTGCGGGAGGTCTGCTGGACCTGGGCGAAGTTGGTAAAGATGCCCTGGGCGGTCTCGGGGCGCAGGTAGGCGACCGAGCCGCTGTCCTGGGTGGGGCCGAGGTGGGTGGAGAGCAGGCCGGAGAACTGCTTGGGCTCGGTGAACTGGCCCTTGTTGCCGCAGTTGGGGCAGTTGACGTCGGCCAGGCCGTTCTCGGGCAGGCGGCCGTGCTTGGCCTCGTACGCCTCTTCCAGGTGGTCGGCGCGGAACCGCTTGTGGCAGGCGGTGCACTCGGTCAGCGGGTCGGTGAAGGTGGCGACGTGGCCGGAGGCCACCCAGACCTCGGGGGCCAGGATCACCGACGAGTCGATACCGACCACGTCGTCGCGCGAGGTGACCATGGAACGCCACCACTGGCGCTTGATGTTCTCCTTGAGCTCGACGCCGAGCGGGCCGTAATCCCAGGCGGCGCGCTGGCCGCCGTAGATCTCGCTGCACGGGTATACAAAGCCACGGCGCTTGCTCAGGCTGACGATTGTGTCGATCTTGTCGGCGGCCACGGTGCTCTCTTCATTGCGACGACGAACGATTAATAGGAGCGGCGCCCAGGCGTCTCCGTGAGGGGGGTGGTCGGGAGACGTGCGGGCGAATAGCTCAGGGTACCGGCGCGCCTGCCCCCCGGATCAAATCGGTTCACCGCCGGTCGGCCCCGGGCCCCTTTGTTGACAATCGTTTCCACTTTTGTTGAAAATGACTGTCATGAACGTACGACGTCACATACCCGCCGCCGTCATGGCCGGAGCCTCCGTGCTCGGCATGCTCGCGCTCTCCGCCTGCTCCGACTCCGGCGGGGGCCGGGCCGACGGCAAGCTGAACGTGACGGCGTCGTTCTACCCGATGGAGTTCCTGGCCAAGGAGATCGGCAAGGACCACGTCAAGGTCACCGACCTGACCTCGCCCGGCACCGAGCCGCACGACCTGGAGCTCACTCCCCGGCAGACCGCCGACCTCGGCGAGTCGGACGCGATCGTCTATCTCAAGGGCATCCAGCCCGCCATCGACAAGGTCGTCCAGCAGTCCGGCGTGCAGCACATCGTGGACGCCGCGTCCCTGACCCAGCTGAAGAAGCACGGCGACGAGGTGGACGGCCACGACCACACCACCGGCGACAACGGCACCGGGCACGGGGAGCACGACGAGCACGGCCACGAGGGCCACGACCACGAGGCGGACGGCAACGACCCGCACATCTGGCTCGACCCGGTGAAGTTCTCCCAGGTCGCCAAGGGCGTCGGCAAGGCGTTCGCGGACGCCGACCCCGCACACAAGGCCGACTACGCCCGCAACACCGACGACCTGGTCAAGAAGCTCGGCGACCTGAACAAGAAGTTCGAGGACGGGCTGAAGAACAAGAAGGCGGACACCTTCATCACCACCCACGCCGCCTTCGGCTACCTCGCCGAGCGCTACGGCCTCACCGAGGAGGCCATCAGCGGCATCGACCCCGAGTCGGGCGACGTCAGCGGCAGCCGCATGAAGGAACTGCAGAAGCTGGCCAGGGACCACCACGTCGACACGGTCTTCTCCGAGACGCTGGCCAGCCCGGCGATGGCCAAGACCCTCGCCAAGGACCTCGGCGTCAAGACCGCCGTGCTCGACCCCATCGAGGGGATCACCGACAAGTCCGCGGGCGATGACTACATCCAGGTCATGGAGTCCAACCTCGCCGCCCTCCAGAAGGCGCTCGGCGCCCGGTGACCCGGCGGGCGGCACAGCGGGGCGGACGGCCGGGCACCCGGCGGGACAGGTACGTACGGCACGACGGGAGGATGCGGCCATGAAGGACCAGGAAACGGTCATATCGCTGCGCGGGGCGGGTGCGGCGCTCGGCGCGCGCCCCGTCCTGCGCGGCGTCGACCTGACCGTACGGCGGGGCGAGGTGGTGGCCCTGCTCGGGGCCAACGGCTCGGGGAAGTCGACCGCCGTACGCGCCGTGGTCGGTCAGGTGCCTCTGACCAGCGGCGAACTGGAACTGTTCGGCACCCCGCAGCGCCGGTTCAAGGACTGGGCGCGCATCGGGTACGTGCCGCAGCGCACCACCGCGGCGGGCGGTGTGCCCGCCACCGTCCGCGAGATCGTCGCGTCCGGCCGGCTGGCCCGTACGAAGCTGAAGTGGCCCGGCCGGGCCGACCGGGACGCCGTCCACCGGGCGCTGGACCTGGTGGGCATGGCGGACCGCGCCAAGGACTCCGCCGAGGCGCTCTCCGGCGGCCAGCACCAGCGGGTGCTGATCGCCCGCGCGCTGGTCGGTTCCCCGGAACTGCTGATCATGGACGAGCCGATGGCCGGGGTGGACCTGGCCAGCCAGGAGGTGCTGGCCGAGACGCTGCGGAAACAGGTCGTGGCGGGCGCCACCGTGCTGCTCGTGCTGCACGAGCTGGGCCCGCTGGAGCCGCTGATCGACCGCGCCGTGGTGCTGCGCGACGGCTGCGTGGTGCACGACGGCCCGCCGCCCAAGGCGGTCGGCCAACACGCCCTCCCGGGCCACGACCACGTCCACCCGCACGCGGACCCGGCCGCCGAGCCGGTCCGTACCGGGCTGCTGACCTGAGACGGACTGACCTGACATGGACCTCCTGAACTACGCCTTCATGCAGCGGGCGCTGCTCGCCGCCCTCCTGGTCGGCATCACCGCGCCGGCCGTCGGCATCTACCTCGTCCAGCGCCGCCAGGCGATCATGGGCGACGGCATCGGGCATGTCGCGCTGACCGGTGTCGCGCTGGGCTTCCTGCTGCGCGCCTCGCCCGTGTGGATGGCCGTGCTGGTCGCCGCGCTCGGCGCGATCGTCATGGAACTGGTGCGCTCCAAGGGCCGTACCCGCGGCGACATCGCGCTGGCGATGCTCTTCTACGGCGGCATGGCCGGCGGCGTGATGATCATCAACCTGGCGCCCGGCGGCTCCACCGCCAACCTGACCACCTACCTCTTCGGCTCGATCACCAGCGTCTCCGCCGAGGACGTGACGGTCACCTGCGTCCTGGCCGCCTTTGTGATGGCGGTCACGCTCGGCCTGCGCCGGCAGCTGTTCGCCGTCTGCCAGGACGAGGAGTTCGCGCGGGTGATGGGCCTGCCGGTGCGGTGGCTGAACCTGCTGCTCGCGGTCACCGCCGCGCTCACCGTCACAGTCGCGATGCGCGCCGTCGGACTGCTGCTGGTCAGCGCGCTGCTGGTGGTGCCGGTGGCCGCCGCGCAGCAGGCCACCCGCGGCTTCGCGATGACCCTCGCGCTGTCCGTCGCCATCGGAGTCGTCGTCACCCTCTCCGGTACGGTCTTCTCCTTCTACGTGGACGTGCCGCCCGGCGCGAGCATCGTGCTGCTGGCCATCGCGGTCTTCGCCCTGATGGCGGCGCTGGCCGCGCCGCTGGCCGGAAAGCGCGCGAGGGCCGCGGCCAAGGCCGCGAAGCAGTGCAGTCTGGACGTGCCCGGCAGCCGCTCCCCCGGCGACGATGTCAGCGTGCAGGGGGCCAAGGGGTAGGGATACGCGTAAGCGTTGCACCCGGGCTCCGGTCATCACCTGGCACAATGGCCGGACTGATGTGCAGGGGGACGTCCCGAGACCTAGGGAGGCAACGGTGGCGAGCGCTGGATCTCCGGTGCGTGGCCGGGCGACACGGCAGCGGGCCGCCGTGGCGGCGGCGCTGGACGAGGTGGACGAGTTCCGCAGCGCGCAGGAACTGCACGACATGCTCAAGCACCGGGGGGACTCGGTCGGGCTGACGACGGTCTACCGGACGCTGCAGTCCCTCGCCGACGCGGGCGAGGTCGACGTGCTGCGGACCAACGACGGCGAGGCCGTCTACCGCCGGTGCAGCACCGACGATCATCACCACCACCTGGTCTGCCGCACCTGCGGCAAGGCCGTCGAGGTGGAGGGCCCGGCCGTGGAGAAGTGGGCGGACCAGATCGCCGCCGAGCACGGCTTCCAGGACGTCGGGCACACCATCGAGATCTTCGGTACGTGCGGCGAGTGCTCGGCCAAGGCGGCCGAAGGCTCCGCCTGACGCGGCGTACCGCACACGGACGAGGCCGGACCCCTGACCAGGGGTCCGGCCTCGTCCGTGTGCGGGTGGGGCGGCGGCGCTACTTCTTCGCGGGCTCCGCCTCCGGCGCCGCGCCGAAGCGGCGGTCCCGCTTGGCGTATTCGAGGCAGGCGTCCCACAGGTTCCGCCGGTCGAAATCCGGCCAGAGAATGTCCTGGAACACCATCTCCGCGTAGGCGCTCTGCCAGATCAGGTAGTTGGACGTGCGCTGCTCGCCGGAGGGCCGTACGAACAGGTCCACGTCCGGCATGTCCGGGTAGTACATGTACTTGGCCACGGTCTTCTCGTTGACCTTGTTCGGGTCCAGCTTCCCGGCCCGCACATCCGCGGCGATGGCCGCCGCCGCGTCCGCGATCTCCGCCCGGCCGCCGTAGTTGACGCAGAAGTACAGCGTCATGGCGTCGTTGTCCTTGGTCTGCTCCTGGGCGACCTGGAGTTCCTGCACCACGGACTTCCACAGCTTCGGCATCCGGCCGACCCAGCGGATACGGATGCCCAGCGCGTCCATCTCGTCCCGGCGGCGGCGGATGACATCGCGGTTGAAGTTCATCAGGAAGCGCACCTCCTCGGGCGAGCGCTTCCAGTTCTCCGTGGAGAAGGCGTACAGCGACAGGTTCTTGACGCCCATCTCGATGCAGCCCTTGAGCACGTCGAGGACGACGCCCTCGCCGACCTTGTGGCCCTCCGTGCGGGGCAGCCCGCGCTCCTTGGCCCAGCGGCCGTTGCCGTCCATGACGATCGCCACGTGGTTCGGGACCAGCTCGCCGGGGATCTTCGGCGGACGCGCACCGGAGGGGTGCGGCTCGGGCGTCTCGTATTCGCGTCGGCCGCGCCCCAGAATTCCGCGTCGTGCCATCCCGTCCACATCTCCTATGCCGTAGTGCGTACTGCGTGGTGGGTTCGGTCCGGGCCGCCGCCCGGCCTCCGCACCGGTACTCGCCTTCGAGCTGCTGAGCCTATCTACTTCTCCACGTACCGCAGCGAGCGCAGTCCGCGCTCCAAGTGCCACTGCAGATACGCCGCGACGAGCCCGCTGCCCTCCCGTACGTGCCGGGGCTCGCACGCGTCCGCCGTCGCCCAGTCGCCGGACAGCAGCGCCGCGAGCAGCGCGATGGCCTCCGAGGAGGGTACGACGCTGCCCGGCACCCGGCAGTCGCCGCACACCACGCCGCCGGAGCCCACCGAGAAGAATCGATTCGGGCCGGGCAGGCCGCACTTGGCGCAGCCGTCGAAGCTGGGGGCGTAGCCGTTGACCGCGAGCGAGCGCAGCAGGAACGCGTCCAGCACCAGATGCGGTTCGTGCTCGCCGCGCGCCAGCGTCCGCAGCCCGCCGACCAGCAGCAGATACTGCTGCACGGCCGGCTCGCCCTCGTGGTCGGTGAAGCGCTCGGCGGTCTCCAGCATGGCCGTGCCGGCGGTGTAGCGGGCGTAGTCCGTGACGATGCCGCCACCGTAGGGCGCGATGGTCTCACTCTGTGTGCACATCGGCAGACCGCGCCCGACCAGCTCGCTGCCGCGGGCGTAGAACTGCACGTCGACGTGGGAGAACGGCTCCAGCCGCGCGCCGAACTTGGACTTCGTGCGGCGCACGCCCCGGGCCACCGCCCGGACCCGGCCGTGACCGCGGGTGAGGAAGGTGATGATCCGGTCCGCCTCGCCCAGCTTCTGGGTACGCAGCACAATGCCGTCATCGCGGAACAGACTCATGCGGTCCATTCTCGCGCACCCGGCGGGGACGGCCGTACGGCCCCGGGGTGCGGCCTCAGGACGGCGTGCGGGCCGCCGCCAGCAGCCGGGCGGTGTCGTCCGGGCACAGCAGGAGGGCCGTGCCGACGGTGGTCAGGACCTCGCGCTCGGACGGCAGGTACGGGCCGTCGGCGAGGGCGATCCTGGCGCCCTGGAGGAGCAGGGACTCCCGGCCGGCCGGGGCGAGGTGCGGGGCCAGCGGCTCCAGGGCCTCGTGCAGCTCTATGGCCAGCGCCGTGCCGCACGGGTCGAGCCCGCCGCCGGGCCGTCCCAGGCTGCCGGAGGCCGTACGCGACAGGGCGCCGTCGTGCGCGCCGGGCAGCCGGCCGGTGTCGGCGGCGAGCGCGGCGAGCAGGGTCAGCAGCTGGTCCTCCGTACAGTCCGCGAAGCCCGCGGCGCGCACCGTGCCGACGGCGGTGCTGCGCACCCCGGGCGAGGTGGTGCCGCCGGCGGCCAGCACGGCCAGCGTGACGGTGTGCACGGCGTCCCGCAGCATCGCCGAGAAGCGGGTCGTGGTGGGATGGTCCAGCGCGTCCAGCGCGAAGTGGCCGCGGCAGGCGGAGCACTCGACGACCGGGCCCGCGGTGCCGCGCGGCAGCAGCGGCAGGCCCAGGACGGTCAGCCGGCGGCGGCCGGTCCGCCGGAGGTAGTTGCGGTCCCCGCCGCACTCGGGGCAGAAGAACTCGCCGTCGGCGACGGTGCGCCAGGACGTCCGCACACCCACCACAGCCAGTTTGTGCATCACGTCGACCCTCCGTAACGCTCCGGCATCCTTGCCGCGTTGACGTGATGTTAGCCACATCGGAGATGTGTCGTCAGTACTGCGGACCGGACAAGACGGCCGTTTAAACCGGTTGAACGCCCAAGCGCCCCCCGGCGCTCGCGAGGAGAACCGGGGGGCGCCGGGTACGCCGCAGGTCAGGGCCGTCCGGCGGGCCGTCCGCCGGGCCGTGCGCCGATCCGCGCGGACGGCCCGGTGATCAGCGGCTCGCGCGGTTGACCGCGGAGACGGCCGCCTTGATCGAAGCGCGCACGATGTTGCCGTCGATGCCGACGCCCCACAGCACCTTGTCGCCGATCGCGCACTCGATGTACGCGGCGGCCTGGGCGCCCACGCCCTCGCTCATCGTGTGCTCGACGTAGTCCAGCAGCCGTACGTCCACGTCGATGGCGTGCAGCGCGTCGAAGAACGCCGCCAGCGGGCCGTTGCCGGTGCCGGTCAGGACCGCGTCGGCGCCGTCCACGACCGCCTCGACGGTCAGTGCGTCGGTGTTCTCGGTGGTGGTGGAGGTCTGCGCGCTGCGCAGCGCGATCCGGCCCCAGGCGTTCTCCGGGGTCGGCAGGTACTCGTCCTGGAAGGCCGACCAGATCGCGTCCGGCGTGACCTCGCCGCCCTCGGCGTCGGTCTTCTCCTGGATGATCTTCGAGAACTCGATCTGCATCCGGCGCGGCAGGTCCAGCTTGTGGTCGTTCTTCAGGACGTAGGCGATGCCGCCCTTGCCGGACTGCGAGTTGACGCGGATCACGGCCTCGTACGAGCGGCCGACGTCCTTGGGGTCGATGGGCAGGTACGGAACGGCCCACTCCAGGTCGTCCACGTCCTTGCCCTGCTCCGCCGCCTGGACCTCCATGGCCTCGAAGCCCTTCTTGATGGCGTCCTGGTGGGAGCCGGAGAAGGCGGTGTAGACCAGGTCGCCCGCGTAGGGGTGGCGCGGGTGGATCTCCATCTGGTTGCAGTACTCGGCGGTCCGGCGGATCTCGTCGATCTGCGAGAAGTCGATCTGCGGGTCCACGCCCTGGCTGAACAGGTTCATGCCCAGGGTGACCAGGTCGACGTTGCCGGTGCGCTCGCCCTGGCCGAACAGGCAGCCCTCGATACGGTCCGCGCCCGCCATGATCGCCAGCTCGGCGGCAGCCACCGCGGTACCGCGATCGTTGTGCGGGTGCACGGACAGGCAGATGTACTCGCGCCGCGACAGGTTGCGCGACATCCACTCGAAGCGGTCGGCGTGGGTGGAGGGGGTGGAGCGCTCGACGGTGGCCGGCAGGTTCAGGATGATCTCGCGCCCCGCCTCGGGCTGCCAGACGTCCATGACGCCCTCGCAGACCTCCAGCGCGAAGTCCAGCTCGGTGTCGGTGAAGATCTCCGGGCTGTACTGGTAGCCGAAGGCCGTCTCGTCGCCCAGGATCTTGTCCGCGTACTCCATGACCAGCCGGGTGCCGTCCACCGCGATCTGCTTGACCTGCTCGCGCGAGCCGCGGAAGACCACCCGGCGGAAGACCGGCGCGGTGGCGTTGTACAGGTGGACGGTGGCCTTGTGGGCGCCGCGCAGCGACTCGACGGTCCGCTCGATCAGCTCCTCGCGGGCCTGCGTCAGGACGGAGATCGTCACGTCCTCGGGGATCGCGCCCTCTTCGATGATCGAGCGGACGAAGTCGAAGTCGGTCTGGCCGGACGAGGGGAAGCCGACCTCGATCTCCTTGTAGCCCATCTTCACCAGCAGGTCGAACATCTCCCGCTTGCGGACCGGCGACATCGGGTCGATCAGCGCCTGGTTGCCGTCGCGCAGGTCCGTGGACAGCCAGCGGGGGGCCACGGTGATGCGGTTGTCCGGCCAGGTGCGGTCCGGGATGTCCACGGCCTCGTAGGCGCCGTAGCGGTGGACCGGCAGACCGGACGGCTTCTGGGTGCGGGTCGCGTTGGTGATGGGCGTGGGGCGGCCGACGGAGTTCTCAGCAGGAATCGACGGATTCGTCATGATGACGCGGGGCTCCTCGTGTGTCCGCGGGGGAAGAGGCCGACGGGGCGAAGATCGCAGCACCGAATCCCGCGGGGAGGGGGTCGGCCCTACGACAACAGACCCTCGCCGCGGCAGCTAAGGAGAAGCAGCCCGTAACGCATGATGCACAGCACCCTAGCCGAGGCAGTACGAGGACGGTGGCCCCGTATCAGTATGCGGGACCGGGGTGATGTAACCCCCTTACCGCGATCAACCACACGTTTTCAGGAATCATGACGGCAGGGAGTGACAGGGTGATGACCCAGTGCCACATTGCCGTGCATGAACCCTGAAGCCACTGAGGCCCACCCCGTCTTCTGCACGATCGTGCCGCCCCACGTCCTCGACCACCTGTCGCAGCTGGAGGACGCCGGCCGCTCCGAGCGCGCCCTGCGCACCCTGGAGCACGACGCCCTCCAGCGCACCCGGCGCCGCATCACCACCGTCCGCGGCCTCGGCGCGCCCACCGGCACCCCGTCGGAGAAGCCGAACCGCACCATCTACGACGCGAAGCACCAGGAGGTGCTGCCGGGCAAGAAGGTGCACTCCGAGGCCGACAAGCCGTCGAAGGACGCCTCCGTCAACCGCGCGCACGCAGGTCTCGGCGCCACCTTCGAGCTGTACCTGAAGGTGTACGGCCGGCACTCGATCGACGACTCCGGCCTGCCGCTGAACGCGACCGTCCACTACGGCGAGAACTACGACAACGCCTTCTGGGACGGCCAGCGGATGGTCTTCGGCGACGGCGACAACGACCTGTTCCTCGACTTCACCATCCCCGTCGACGTCATCGGCCACGAACTGACCCACGGCGTGACCCAGCACACCGCCAACCTGGACTACTTCGGTCAGTCCGGTGCGCTCAACGAGTCCATGTCGGACGTCTTCGGTTCGCTGATCAAGCAGTACGCGCTCGGCCAGACCACCTCCCAGGCCGACTGGCTGATCGGCGCCGGGCTGCTCGGCCCGAACGTCACCGGCGAGGCGCTGCGCTCGATGAAGGCCCCGGGCACCGCGTACGACGACGACGTGCTGGGCAAGGACCCGCAGCCCGCGACGATGGACCACTACGTGAAGACCTCGCGCGACAACGGCGGCGTGCACATCAACTCCGGCATCCCCAACCACGCCTTCTACCTGCTCGCCACGGACCTCGGCGGCAACGCATGGGAGCGGGCCGGCCAGATCTGGTACGACACGCTGACCGGTGGCCAGCTGGACAAGGACGCCCAGTTCGCCGACTTCGCGCGCCTGACGGTCGCCACGGCGCGCAGCAAGTACGGTGAGGGCGCAGAGCTCCAGGCCCTCCTCAAGGCATGGTCGCAGGTGGGGGTCCCCAGCAACTGATCCCGACCGCTTCTGGCCCGTTCTGTCCGTTTCCCCGCGTTCCACTGGGTAGGAAGCCCGTCATGCGGATTCAAGTACGGCGCACCGGCGGCTTCGCCGGCATCGAGCGGCACGCCGAGGTCGACACCTCGGGCCTGCCCGATGCCGCGGAATGGCACGCCCTGGCCGAGCGGGCAGCCGCCGCCGGCCGGGGCACGCCCCCGGTTGGCGTCCCCGACGGTTTCAGCTACCAGATCACCATCGACGGCGACACGGTCTACGCCTCCGACCCCCGCCTCACCGAGGAACAGCGCCAGCTGATCAGCAGAGTGCTGAAGGAGGGCAGCTGACCGGCCGCCGGGCGATAACTCCCGCCTCCCGCACGCCTCTTGACACCCATACGCGGCGGTAATCACTATCCGGCGCATGGACGCTTCGCGTGTGCCGGACGGGACCTCGTCGTCTGCGTTGCCCCGCTTTCCCGAGGGGTTCCTGTGGGGGGTGTCGACCTCCGCCCATCAGATCGAGGGGGCGGTGGACGAGGACGGGCGGGGGCGGTCGGTGTGGGACGGCTTCGCCGCGGAGGCCGGCCGGATCAAGGACGGATCGGACGCGCGGGTGGCGACCGATCACTACCACCGGTACCGGGAAGACGTGGCGCTGATCAAGGAGCTGGGCGCCGGCGCATACCGGTTCTCGGTGGCCTGGCCCCGGGTGATGCCGGACGGCGGGCCGCGGGTCAACGCGGCGGGGCTGGACTTCTACGACCGGCTGGTGGACGAGCTGTGCGCGGCGGGCGTCCGGCCGGTGCCGACGCTCTTCCACTGGGACACGCCGCAGGCCGTCGAGGCGGCGGGCGGCTGGCTGGAGCGGGACACGGCGCGGCGGTTCGCGGCGTACGCGGATGCCGTCGCGGCGCGGCTCGGGGACCGGGTGGACCGGTGGATCACGCTCAACGAGCCCGCCGAGCTGACGCTGCTGGGGTACGGGCTGGGGCAGCACGCGCCGGGCAGGCAGCTGGGGTTCGAAGCGCTTCCCGCGGCACACCATCAGCTGCTGGGGCACGGGCTGGCCGTACAGGCGCTGCGGGCGCGGGGAGCTGGCAATATCGGGATTGCCAATTCCCACGGGCCCACGTGGGCCGCGTCGGAGTCGGCCGCCGACCAGGAGGCGGCGGGGCTGTACGACCTGCTGCTGAATCGGTTGTTCGCGGAGCCGGTGCTGCTCGGGCGCTATCCGGAGGAGGAGCTGACGGCGGCGCTGCTGTCCGGGGCTGACCTGGACGACGACCTGCGGATCATCGGTGAGCCGCTGGACTGGTACGGGGTGAACTACTACCAGCCGACGAAGGTCGGGGCGCCGGAGGCGGCAGGCGGCGGGCCGACCGCGTTCGCGGGGATCGAGCTGCCGCCGGGGCTGCCGTTCGCGCCGCGGGCGATCGAGGGGTATCCGCTGACGGACTTCGGCTGGCCGGTGGTGCCCGCGGCGCTGACCGAGCTGCTGACCGGGTTCCGCGACCGGTACGGCGAGCGTCTGCCGCCGGTCGTCATCACCGAGAACGGCTGCTCGTACGAGGGCGTCGAGGACCGGGAGCGGATCATCTTCCTGGACGCACACATCCGGGCCGTGCACGACGCGGTCACCGCCGGGGTGGACGTGCGCGGATACTTCGTCTGGTCGCTGCTGGACAACTTCGAGTGGGCCGAGGGGTACGCCCGCAGGTTCGGGCTGGTGCACGTCGATTACGGGACGCTGGCGCGCACGCCGAAGGCGTCGTACCACTGGCTGCGGGACGCGCTGCGGGCGCAGCGGTGACCGGGGCGGGGGCCGCGGAGACGCCCGGGGCCCTCGCCGAGCCGGCCGTGCGCGTGGGCCGCGGCTGGACCGCCGCGCTGGCGCTGGCGAACGGGGCGGTCTGGGCCGGCTGGTACGGCCCGATCCAGGTCCTGCTGGCCCTCCAGGCGGCCGAGCTGGCGCCGTCCGGCATGTCGAAGGAGTCGGTGCTGGCCTGGGTCACGGGCCTGGGCGCCGCGGTCTCCCTCGTCGCCAACCCGCTCTTCGGGGCGCTGTCGGACCGTACGGCGTCCCGCTTCGGGCGCCGTACGCCGTGGATCGCGGCCGGTGTCCTCGGCGGCGCGGCGGCGCTGTGCCTGCTGGCGGCGGCCCGGGGCGTCGCCGCCATGGCGGCCGGGTGGTGTCTGGTGCAGCTGGCGCTCAACGCCGCGTTCGCGGCGGTGACCGCGGCCGTGCCGGACCGTGTGCCGCATGCCCAGCGCGGCACGGTCGGCGGCTGGCTGGGCGCGGCGCAGTTCCTGGGGGTGGTGGCCGGTACGGGGCTGGCGTCCGCCGCCGGCGGCATCGCGGCGGGGTACGTGGCGTGCGCCGTCTTCACGGTGCTGGCCACGCTGCCGTACGTACTGCGCTACCGGGACCTGCGGATCGGGCGCGGCGACCGGCCGCCGTTCGCGTGGCGGGCCTTCCTCGCCGGATTCCGGATCAGCCCGCGCCGCCACCCCGACCTGGCCTGGGCCTGGCTGACCCGCTTCCTGGTCAACCTCGGCAACGCGATCGCCCTGCTCTACCTGCTGTACTACCTGCGCGACGCACTGCACCGGCCGCACCCCGAGGACGGCGTGCTGGTGCTGACCGCCGTCAACGGTGTGCTGCTGCTCGCCACGGTCGTCGTCGGCGGGATCTGGTCGGACCGTACGGGACGGCGCAAACCGTTCGTCCTGTGGTCCGGTGTGATCATGGCGGTGGCCACCGCGCTGCTCGCCGGGTGGCAGACCTGGACCGGCGCGCTGGTCGCCGCCGCGCTGCTGGGCATCGGCTTCGGCGTCTTCACGTCGGTGGACTTCGCGCTGATGACGGACGTGCTGCCGACCGCCGCCGACCGGGGCAGGGACCTCGGCATCATCAACATCGCCAACTCGCTGCCGCAGGTCGCCGCCCCCGCGCTGGCCGCGCCGGTCGTGATGTACCTGGGCGGCTACCCGGTGCTGTACCTGCTCGCGGCGGGCATCGGGCTGGCGGGGGCGCTGCTGGTGCGGCGCATTCGCGGGGTGGAGTGAGCGGGCCCTGCGGGTCTCAGAAGCCGAGCTTGCGCAGCTGCTTCGGGTCGCGCTGCCAGTCCTTGGCGACCTTGACGTGCAGGTCGAGGTAGACCGGCGTGCCGAGCAGCGCCTCGATGTGCTTGCGGGACTTCATGCCGACCTCCTTCAGCCGCCTGCCCTTGGGGCCGATGATGATCCCCTTCTGGCTGGGCCGCTCGATGTAGACGTTGGCGTGGATGTCCAGCAGCGGCTTGTCGGCCGGGCGGTCCTCGCGCGGCAGCATCTCCTCGACGACGACGGCGATGGAGTGCGGCAGCTCGTCCCGTACGCCTTCGAGGGCCGCCTCGCGGATCAGCTCGGCGACCATGACCTGCTCGGGCTCGTCGGTGAGGTCGCCCTCGGGGTAGAGCGGGGGGCTCTCGGGGAGCATCGGGACGAGCAGGTCGGCGACGAGCTGCACCTGCTTGTCGCCGACGGCCGAGACCGGAATGATCTCCGCCCACTCGATGCCCAGCTCCCGGCCGAGCTGGTCGACCGCGAGGAGCTGTTCGGCGAGCTGCTTGGAGTCGACCAGGTCGGTCTTGGTGACGATGGCGATCTTCGGGGTCTTCTTGATCCCGGCCAGCTCGCCCGCGATGAAGCGGTCGCCGGGGCCGAGCTTCTGGTCGGCGGGCAGGCAGAAGCCGATCACGTCGACCTCGGCCCAGGTGGTGCGCACGACGTCGTTGAGCCGCTCGCCCAGCAGAGTGCGCGGCTTGTGCAGGCCCGGGGTGTCGACCAGGACGAGCTGGGCGTCCGGGCGGTGCACGATGCCGCGCACGGTGTGCCGGGTGGTCTGCGGGCGGTTGGAGGTGATGGCCACCTTTGTGCCGACCAGAGCGTTCGTGAGGGTCGACTTGCCCGCGTTCGGGCGGCCGACGAAGCAGGCGAAGCCGGCGCGGTGCGGTGCGGAGGACTCTGTGGGAACGCTCATGGCGCCCATTGTCCCCGATCGCCGGAGCCGCGCCGACCACCCGGTCGGGCGGCGGCCGGCGGCCCGTACCGTACGCGGCCCGGCTCAGGGCGCGGCGCCGACCCGCTCCGCCCGCGGTCGGCCGACCGCCCGGCGGGCGTCGATGCGGTCCCACAGGGTCAGCAGCGGGGTCGCCATCACCGTCGTCACCAGCGCCACCACGACCAGCACCGCGAACAGTGACGGCGTCACGATGCCGGCCGCCAGGCCGATGTTGATCGCGATGAGCTGCATCAGGCCCCGCGCGTTCATCAGCGTCCCGATGCGCAGCGCGACCGCGCCCTCCTCCCCCGCCGCCCGGGCCGCCAGCCAGCAGGCGCCCAGCTTGCCGAGGACGGCCAGGGCGACACAGGCCACGGTGAACAGCAGCAGGCCGGGCGAGGCCAGCAGCGCGAAGTCGGTGTTCAGGCCGGAGTAGGTGAAGAACAGCGGCAGGAAGACGATTCGGCTGATCGGCCCGATCGCCTCGATCGCGCGGTCCACCGCCTCGGAGCGCGGGAAGACCACGCCCAGGCTGAACGCGCCGAAGACCGCGTACAGGCCGATGCGGTCGGTGTACCAGGCGGCGAGGAACAGCAGGACGACGGTGACCAGCAGCAGCTCGTCGGGGGCGCGGCGGTGGGTGAGGCCCGCCAGGCGGGTGCCGGAGCGGGCGAGCAGCGCGAGGACGACCACCAGGCCGGCGCTCCCGGCGAGGGCGACGAGCAGCGGCCCGGTGCCGCTGCCGGCCATGCCCAGCACCCCGGCGAGCAGCACCCACGCCAGCGCGTCGTCCACCGCGCCGGACGCCAGGGACAGCGAGCCGAAGCGGGTGCCGGTCAGGCCGCGCTCGGTGATGATGCGGGCCAGCATGGGGAACGCGGTGATCGCGAGGGTCACGCCGACGAAGAGCCCGCAGACGCCGACGGCCACGTCCTTCGGGAAGACATCGACGCTGTCGTGGACGGCGTAGGTCAGCCCCACGCCCAGCGCGAACGGTACGAGGATGCCGGCCGCGGAGATCATCGTGGCCGGCTTGGCCACCCTCCGGATGCCCGCCGTACGGAACTCGTAGCCCGTCTGGAACATGAAGACGACCAGGCCGATCTGCCCGGCGACATACAGCGCGGGCCGCAGTTCCGGCGGGAAGAGCGCCGCCTCCACACCGGGCGCCAGCAGGCCCAGCACGGACGGCCCCAGCACCACGCCGGCGGCCATCTCGCCCACCACGGGCGGCTGGCCCAGCGCGCGCAGGGCCCGGCCGACCAGCCGGCAGACGAGCAGGATGACGACGACGGCCAGGAAGAAGACCGGCCCCAACTCGGTGGTGGACATGACGGAACGCCCTTCGGCTCGCGGGGACGTACGGGAACGGGCGGGCCCGGGTGCCGGGCCCGGACAGGGCGGGCTCGGGGGTCAGGCGTGCGGGTACGGACAGCGCGCCGGGGCCGGGACGGTGCCCGGCAGCGGGACGCCCTGCGTGTCGTGGGTGGCGAAGTAGCGCTCGGCCGGGCGCAGGCGGCGGGCGTCGAGCACCATCCACGTACCGAGGACGAGCTGGACGCAGCTGCGCCACACGTCCTCCCACCGGTCGCGCACCCTCAGAAAGACCCGGGCGGCGAGCAGCCGGTGCTTCGGCAGCGGGCGGTCGCGCCGGACCAGCAGGCACGGGGCGCGGTGCGGGATGGAGCGGGTGTGGGCGACGGTGGAGTGGAGGGTGAAGCGGCGCAGCACCTCGCGGGTCGCGGCGTGCATGGCCAGCGGGGCGAGCCGCCAGGCCGGGCAGGGCCGGTTGGCGGCGACGCCGAACGGGATGTGGTGCTGCTCCTTGGCCACCAGGCGGTCCCAGCGGGCGGGGTCGAAGACCTCGGGGTCGGAGTAGCCGGTGGCGTGGTAGTCGGGGTAGTTGAAGCACAGGACGGAGCCGGCGGGGATGGCCGTGCCGGGGCCGAGCGGGATGTCGTCCGTGCTGATGCGGTGGGCGACGCCGAAGAGCGGGTAGAGGCGCAGCGTCTCGTTGAGGACGTTGGAGAAGTACCGGTCGTCGTCCGGTCCGGCGGCCAGCCTGCGCTGCGCCTCCGGGTGCTGGGCGAGGACCAGCAGCAGGTGGGCCATGGCCTCGGACATCTGGACGATGGCCGTGTTGAAGAAGGTGCCCTGGAGGTAGTACGCCTGCTCGTCGGGCGTGAGGGAGCCCGGCAGGTGGTGCGGCGGTACGGTCCCGGCGGCGATGCGCTGCCGCAGGTGGCGGGTGAGGCGGGCACGGCGGGCCGGGTGGCGGAGCCGGGTGCACTTCAGGGAGTTGACCACGTCGGCGGCGTTGTCCACGATCAGGCGCCGGACGTACGGCGGGCACGGTTCGCGGAAGACGAGTCCGTAGAAGAACTCCGCCCACACCGGCATCATCAGGTCGCGCAGCCGGACCAACTCGGCCCGGCCGGTGACCAGTTCGTCGAGCACGGCGGCGGTACGGCGGGCCACCGCGGCGGACAGCTCGCGGCTGGGCCCGGACAGCACGGCGAGGGTGGTACGGGCGACCTCGTCGTAGCGCGGGCCGTCCTCCAGGTGCTCCTGGTGCACCTCGGGGCCGGGCGCGAGCCAGTACCAGAAGAGGTCCGAGAGGGCGGCGCCCCGGCTGCGGCCGTTGGCGGCGGGGTGGGAGTAGATCTCCTGGAAGCGGTCGGCGGGGACGTCGGCGCTCGGGAAGGCGATGCCTTCGTCGCCGTTGATCCGCGCGAAGAGCGCGACGCGGGCGGCGACGACGGAGCGCGGCAGCCAGTACGGGACGGAGAGGAGACCGGCCGCGGCGGCGAGCAGCTTGGCGGTGCGGCGGGGGTTCATCGGGCCTCCCCTTCGCCTTCGCCGCGCGCACTCCCCCGCGCGACCACCAGGTCCGGCCCGAGGTCGGCCGGACTGCTGCCGCCGCACAGCGCCAGTACGTGGTCGAACTCGGCGCGCAGCAGCTCCAGTACGTGCCGGACGCCCTTCTCGCCGTCCGCGGCCAGGCCCCACAGCACCGGGCGGCCGACGCCCACGGCCGACGCGCCCAGGGCGAGGGCCACGGCGGCGTCCGAGCCCCGCCGTACGCCGCCGTCCAGCAGCACCGGCACCCGGCCCGCGACGGCCAGGACGACGGCGGGCAGCGCCTCGATGCTCGCCGGTGCGGCGTCGAGCTGACGGCCGCCGTGGTTGGAGACCAGCAGGCCGTCCACGCCCTCGGCGACGGCGATCCGGGCGTCCGAAGGGTGCAGGATGCCCTTGAGCAGCACCGGCAGCCGGGTCTGCGCCCGCAGCCGGCGCAGGTCGTCCCAGGAGAGTCCCGGCGTCATGGCGATGTCGCGGGGGCGGCCGTCCGGGGCGCCGGGCAGGCCGCGCATGTTCTCGGCGGCCAGGCCGTCGGGCAGGTCGTCGAAGCCGTGCCGGGCGTCGCGTTCGCGGCGGCCGAAGACCGGCGAATCGACGGTGACGACCAGTGCCGAGCACCCGGCCCGCTCCGCCCGGCGCACCAGCGCGAGCGTGACCTCCGGTTCGGGTTGCAGATAGAGCTGGAACCACACGGGCGCGTCGGCCCGTACCGCGCGGGCGGCGGCGGTCACCTCGGCCACCGGCACGGTCGCCGCCATGCCGGTGACCAGGACCGTGCCGGCCGCCGCCGTCGCGCGGGCGGTGGCGAGTTCGCCTTCCGGGTGGGCGAGGCGGTGGAAGGCGGTGGGCGAGACCAGGACGGGCAGGGACAGGCGGTCGCCGCACAGCGTGACGGACAGGTCGCGGGTGGCCGCCCCGCGCAGGACGCGCGGCAGCAGGGCGAGCCTGCGGAACGCCGCCTCGTTCTCGCGCAGGGCCGTCTCCCCGCCGGCGCCGCCGGCGAAGTAGTCGTACACCCGGGGGTCGAGCCGTTCCCGCGCCTGTTCGTGCAGGTCGGCGAGGGTGGGGATCACGGCCGGGCCGCCGCGTCCCGCTCGGAGAGCCGGGTACGCAGGAAGCTCCGCAGGGGCGCGCGGTGGACCTCCTCGCTGTCCCACTCGTTTTCGAGGTTCTCGGTGACGTGGTGCTCGGCGGTCGCCTTGCCGGGCGCCGCGCCGTCGAAGGCGCGGATCACGGGGTGCAGGTAGCGGCCGTCCAGGCCGGTGGTGTCCTGCTGGGAGTTGCGGCCCGCGGTGATGTCGAACGGGTTCACCTTGTCGTGGCCCTCGCCGTATTCGAGGGTGACGGTGAAGTACCGGTCGATGTCGCCGAAGCCGCCGTCCGCGACGGCGGTGTGCAGATGGTCGACCGGGACCTCCTCGCAGTAGCGGGCCGTGCCGTCCCGGTCGACGAGCACCGCGTCGGCGAGGAAGCCGAACATCTGGAAGAGCGCCGAGCTGCGGTTGACGCGGGCGATCGCCGCGTCGGTGACCGCCTCGGCGGTGCCGGGCAGCGCTCGGGCGGGCCAGGGCCGGCCGTGGTGGCGGGCTTCGAGGATGCGGTGCAGGGCCCGTACGCCGTACCGGAAGCCGTGGATGAAACCACTGGTGGTTTTCTTGAAATCGCGTACCTGGGTGATGGTGCCGGCGAAGTACAGCCCGGGTACGTTCGTGGATTCCCAGGCGTCGGTCTGCGCGGGGAATCTGTCGTTGATCGCCAGTTCGGGGCGGCACGCCGGGGCGAATATCGTCGGGTCGAAGCGGAATCCGGTGGCGAGGATGACCCGGTCGTACACGATGTCCTTGACGACTTCCTGGACCCGGGAAAAGGACACGGAGACCTTATAGGTGCCGTCCGGCTGCCGCCGGATACGCAGGATGTTGCCGTCCAGTACCGCGTTCTGCAATTTCAGCTGATAGGTGTCGAGGAAGTTGTTGTTGACGGCCCGCAGGTGTCCGACGAAATGGGTCTGCCAGGCGAACTTCAGCGAGCCGGGACCGGCGACGTGGATGACGGCGGCGGTCTCGATGAGGTTGTCCGCGGTTTCGAACGCGGAGTTGCCCCGGCCGATGATCAGCACCCGCTGCCCGGTGAAGGCGGCCGGGTCCACGTCCACCTCGTCGTAGCGCTCGACCGTCTCGACGCCCTCGATGGCGGGTACGTACGGGCGGGTCACGCCGGTCGCGACGATGAGCCGCCGGGCGCGCAGGACGGTGCCGTCCGCGGTACGGACGTGGAAGTCGCCGGGTCCCGACGGGCCGCCGTCCGGCCGGGAGATCTCGGTGACGTGGGTGTCGTACCGGATGCGGAGCCGGTGGGTGGCGGCGAAGTCGGCGAGATAGCCGACCATCTCGTCGGCGGCGGGGAAATAGCGCGGGGTGCGGGCGGTGAACAGCGGGGTGCGCTCGTCGGAGAGCAGGGAGTTCCAGTCGGTGCGCATGTTCAGCTCGGGGTCGTCCCACCCGGTGTGCACCTTGTTGATGGAGATGAGCGTGCGGTGCCGGGGAAAGCGGGTGAAGAACGTACCGGGGGCCGCACCGGCCTCCACGATGAGATAACTGCGCCCGGCCTGCTGCAGAAAATATCCGGCCTGTAATCCAGCGGGCCCCGCACCGACCACCAGATAGTCCGTCGTTTCTTCGTGGCTCACGCAATTCTCCTGTCACCTGCGAAGGATGGAGATGGAGCGGAAACCGACATTACTTGAGTGTTAAAGCACGGCACCAGTGCGCGAATAAGTGATATGCGTCACACCTTTTTTGAGGTTTGCGAGTACGCTACGGAAGCCAGTGTCACAAGGTCCGGGACTTTTACCCGGAACGCCGTTCTGTCGCGCCCCGGCGGGCCCCGCATTGCTCCGCCCGTACGCCACGCCCCGCTTGTCCCGCCGGTCCCGTGACGCATTTCAGCCGTTCACCTCCAGGAGCGGATGCAGCGAAATGAATCAGCCAGCCGAAAGCCCTTTGCCCCGCGACCACGTCTTCCCGCACGCCCTCGTCGACGCCTTCCGCCGGCAGCCGGACACGGCGGCCTTCGAACACCGGGGACGCGCCGTCCCGCGCCACGAGGTCCTGGACCGGGCCGCCCGCTGCGTACGCGGACTGCGCGCCGCGGGCGTCGGCCCGGGCTCGTCCGTCGCGGTCGCCGCCGGCGTCACTCCCGAGACGTTCGCCCTGCACCTGGCGGTGCACCTGCTGGGCGCCCGGCTGACCGGCCTGCGCCCCGGACTGCCGCCGCGGCACCTCGCGCAGATCCTGGCCGACGGCATCGACGTCCTGGTGCACGACGAGCCGTCGGGCACCCCCGAACTCTTCACGGCTGCCGATGGCCTCGCCCGACTCCGCCTGGAAAAGGACCTGTTGAGTACGGCGGTCACCGCCTCACCGGACGACCTCGTACCCCGCGGCCGCCCGGACGACATCGCCCTGATCACCCTGACCAGCGGCAGCACCGGCCAGCCCAAGCGGTGCGCCCACACCTACCGCAGCCTGAGCACAAGCTGGTCGTGGCAGCCCGCCCGCTGGACCGCGCGGACCTCTACGCTCGCCGCCGCCTACGCGCGCTTCCTGCTCTTCGGCACCCTCACCAGCGCGGTGATCTTCGAGCATCTGGGGCTGTGCCTCCTCGGCGGCGGCACCGCCGTCATCCCCGACCCGCCGCCGTCCTTCCCGGAGGTCTTCGCCCGGCACCGCATCACCGCCTGCCTGCTCACCGTCCCCCGGCTATACCACATCCTCGACACCCTGCGTACCGAGCCCATGGACACCAGCAGCCTGCACGCCCTGCTCGTGGCCGGATCCCCGCTGGCCCCGCACCGCCTCGCCGAGGCCACCGAGCGGCTCGGCCCGGTCGTGCACCAGGGATACGGGCAGACCGAGACCGGCATGCTGACCCTGCTCACGCCCGACGACCTCGCCCACGGGCCCCGGTCGGTGTACGGCACGGTGGGGCGGCCCCTGGACGGGGTGGAGATCGACGTACGGGACCCGGGCGGCGGGCAGCCGCCGGCCGACGGCGCCACCGGGGAGATCTGGGTCCGTACCGCCGGGGCGCTGGCCGGTTACTGGCACGACGCGGCGGAGACCCGCGCCGTGCTGCGCGACGGCTGGGTGCGCACCCGCGACCTCGGCCGCCTCGACGAGCACGGCTTCCTGCGGCTCACCGGGCGCACCCGCGAGGTGATCATCGTCAACGCCGTACTGCACTACGCGGGCGCCATCGAACAGGCACTGGCCCGGCACCCGGACGTGGACCAGGCGTATGTCGTGGGCGCGCCGGACGAGCGGACCGGCGAGGCCGCCCACGCGTTCGTCGTACCGACGGCGGAACGGCGGCCCGACCCGGCCGCGCTGCGCACGCACGTCGCGGCGGAGCTGGGCCCCGCGAGCGTGCCCGCCACGATCACCGTCATCTCGGAGGTGCCGGTCGCGGGGAGCGGCAAACCGGACAAGCGGGCCCTGCTGGGACTGGTCGGGGCCGGGGGCTTGGTGGGCGACGGGAGTGCGGTCGGGGACGGGGGCTCGGTCGGGGGTGCGGTCCGCTCCGGGTGAGGGAGGCGCCGCGGCCGGTCAGCCCGCCTCGACCGTGGCCCGCAGCGTGCCGTCCGGACCGGCGACCAGCACCGGCGTCCCGGCGCCGCCCAGGTCCCGTACGGCCGCGAGGTCCTCGGCCGTCGCCGTCTCCGCCGCGGTCACCACGGCGGCGGCCTCCAGCGACTGCGCACCGCTCGCGACGGCCATCGCGACCGCCGTACGCAACGCGCTGAGCTGCAACGACTCCAGCGCGACGGTACCGGCGACATACGTGCGCCCGGTCTCGTCGCGGACGGCGGCGCCTTCCGGCACGCCGTTGCGGGCCCGCGCGGAACGGGCCAGCGTGATGATCTTGCGGTCTTCCGGGTCCAGCGGTGCGGCTTCGCTCATACGGGCGAGCATATGCGTCCGGGGGACGCGGGAGGCGCGGGGGGGCCTACGACTGCACGGCGGTCCGGCGTACCGTACGGCCCTGGGCCGGCCGTCAGCCCGCCACCGAATACATCCCGCCCCGGCGGCCCTCCGGCGAGGTGAGCCACTCCAGCTTCGCCGCCGTGTCCGCCTCCGCCGTCCGGCGCGGATTGTGCAGCACGATGGTCAGGTCCGGGCGGGCCGGCACCCGCAGCTGGGTGGCCTCGAACAGCAGCGTGCCGACGAGCGGGTGCTCCAGCTCCTTGTGGATCTGCCCGCCGTCCTGCACGTCCCCGCGCGCCCACAGCTCCGCGAACTCCGCGCTGGCCGCGGACACCTCCCGTACGACGTCCTCGTACCCCTCGTCACCGGCCCGCTCCGACCACGCCGCCCGGTACTGCGCCACGATCGTCGGCGCGTTCCGCTCCCAGCTGGCGGCGCGGGAGCGGTAGACCGGATCGGTGAAGTAAGAGATCAGGCAGTTGGAACGGGAGCCTTCCTGGCCGTAATTGAGGACCAGCCGGGCTGCCTCGTTGTAGGCGACGCAGTTCCAGTACGGATCGAGGATGTGCGCCGGGAACGGCATCCACGCGTCGATCAGCCGTTGCAGTCCTTCGCTCATGTCGCGCACCGCGGGGTCCGGGTCCTGCCGCAGCGGCGGGTTGAGCCCGGCCAGTACGTACAGGTGCCGCCGCTCGGTGTCACTCAGCCGCAGCACCCGCGCCACGGAGTCCAGTACGTGCGGCGAGACGGTGATGTCCCGTCCCTGCTCCAGCCACTGGTACCAGGAGGCGCCGACCCCCGCGAGCACCGCGACCTCTTCGCGGCGCAGTCCCGGCGTACGGCGGCGGCCTCCGTCGGGCAGGCCGGCGTCGGCCGGGCTGACCCGGGCCCGGCGGCTCATCAGGAAGTCGCGAAGTTCCTGGCGGCGGCGTGATGTGGCCACGCTGTTCCCCCTGTCGATCGCTCTGCGCTTAGGTCCGCATCGACTCTAAACGCAGAAAAGCCCCGCACCATACGGTGCGGGGCTTCCCCACAATGATTGTTCGGCGGCGTCCTACTCTCCCACAGGGTCCCCCCTGCAGTACCATC